>CAYWDL010000012.1:14663-18497 GCA_964457015.1 uncultured Roseburia sp.
ATTTAAGACCTGAACATTATTTTGATTGTACAAATGTCACAAAAGGTGTATCATATACAGAGAAGGATCAGGAAATTGATTACACAATCAATTTTAATCAGACAATTACAATTAATTCTCAGGGTAAGGATATCTTGAAGCATAAGATAGGCAGAGACCTTGATATTATCATTGATGCAGTTGCAAGAGCAGTTGAAGCGGAGAATAAGATAGAAGAGATTAATGGTCTTATGACACTTACTGATGATGAGACAGAGCTTGCAAAGCTTAATTCAATGCTTGATGTTGCAAAGCTTGAGTTGACATATGCAGAAGAAAATATGGGTGAAGCATTTTCTGAAGGCATAACAAATTTTGCAGAACATCAGAATACACTTAACGTTGAATTGTCAGATTTGGGTGCGAGATTACAGAGATTGTCACTGAATGAAGAAAGATTAAATGATTACATGTTGAATGTAGAAGAACAGAAGAGTGAGAATGAAGAGATCAATCAGGAAACAGTAACAGTTGAGTTTATTGCAGCACAGAACGTATACGATGCTTCGTTGGCAGCATCAGCAAAGGTAGTACAGAAGTCGTTACTAGACTTCCTGTAAAATACAAGAAAGGTAAGGTAGAAGCTATATGAAAATTTTGACAAAAATCTTTGGTGAAATAGAAGTGAATGAAGAGAAGGTTATAAGCTTTGATGAAGGTATTATCGGATTCCCTGATTTAAACAGATTTATGCTTATTCACGATGTTGAAGCAGAAAAGAAGACGGTTTCATGGTTGCAGTCTATTGATGAACCAGCATTTGCAATGCCGGTTGTTGATCCTTTAGCAGTAGATGGCACATACAATCCGATTGTAGAGGATGAACTTTTGAAACCATTGGGTGATATAACAGAGGAGGATATTATAGTACTTGTTACTATGACTGTTCCAAAGGATGTTAAAAAGGCAACGGTTAATCTGAAGGCTCCTATTGTGGTAAATTCAAAGAATCTGAAGGCTTGCCAGATTATATTGGAGGGTGACAACTATTTAGTAAAACATCCTGTATATGACGCATTAAAAGGAAATGAATAGCATAAAAGTATGCGGATAAGGAGTAAATATGTTAGCATTATCGAGAAAAAAGGACGAGGCAATCGTCATTAATAATAATATAGAGATTACTATTATAGAGATAAAGGGCGACCAGGTTAAGCTTGGAATATCTGCACCTAAGTCAGTTCCTGTATATAGAAAAGAAGTATACTTGCAGATAGAAGAGGCCAATAAGGCAGCGGCTTCCGCAGAAACTTACGAGGCATTAAAAAATTTATTCTAAAGGTATAAAGTTTTTGGACAAATGTGCCGAATAAGATTTAAAGTAGCATTTGTTTTTATTAGGCGAGAGTCTTTGATATGTTGTCAAATACAAGGAGGTAATCGTTATGGCAATCGAAAAAGTAACAAGTCAGGCTGCATATGCGCAGGCAAGTAGCGTACAGTCGGCAGCTAAAGCAGTGGAAAATGTAGCACCTGTGTCTAATGTTCAGAGACAGGTTATTTCGCAGTCATCAGAAAGTTCCAAGGAAGGAAATGATGGAAGAAGGGAAGCTACAAGTGAAAGCGTGAAGAAGGCAGTTAGTGATTTGAATAAGAAAATGTCAAATACAACAGCACAGTTCGGTATTCACGAGGGAACAAACAGAGTAACTATTAAAATTATTGATAAAGAAACTAAAGATGTATTAAAAGAATACCCGGCAGAGGAAACTCTTGAGATGATTGAAAAGGTTTGGGAGCTTGCCGGCATCGTAGTAGACAAGAAGTTATAAGGAGGGATAGATATGGCTATTAAATTATCAGGTTTGATATCAGGTATGGATACAGATGCTATGATTGATGAATTGGTCAGTGCCTATTCTGTTAGAAAGGACTCATATGTAAAAGCGCAGAAGTCCCTCGAATATAAGCAGGATGCTTGGAAGGATATGAATACTAAAATTTATAGCTTTTTCAGTGGAAAGCTTAGTAGTTTTAGATTTTCTTCTAGTTATTCAATCAAATCAACTAAGACAACTAATGATAGTAAGGTTACTGTATCAGGTAGCAGTAGTGCGGTTAATGGTACACAGGAGCTTAAGATTACAAGTCTTGCAAAGTCCGGTTACCTTACAGGTGGTGTGATTGAAACAGAAGATGGAAGCAATGTTAAGGCAAGTACTAAAATGTCTGAGCTTGGTATAACATCAGGTAGACTTAATGTTACTGTAGAAGGTAAAGAAAGCTACATTGATGTTAATGAGAATATGACTGTCAATGAATTTGTTACAGCATTGAAGAACAAGGGATTAAATGCAAGCTTTGATGAAAATAATCAGAGATTTTTTATTAGTTCTAAGGAAAGTGGAGCTGCTCATGATTTTTCTATTAACGGAAATGATGCTGCAGGCACAGAGGTTTTAAAACAGTTAGGCTTGTATACAGTATCTACAGCTGATATTTCGGCTTATCAGGAATATATCGACGCAGCGGCAGCAGATGCTGATTATATTACAAACCTCGCAAAAAACGAGTACCTTGATTCACTTTTGAATGGTTATGTTTCTTCATTGAATGAAGAAAGGACAACTTATACTGATAAGATAGCTGAAAATAACAAGGTTATTACAGAAGAGAATAGTAAGAAGACATTTGCAGCATTATCTGATGAGGAAAAAGATAATAAGATAACAGAGCTTAATGATAAGATTACAGCTCTTCAGGAAAAGATTGCAGAAGAACAGGGTAAGGAAACACCTGACCAGGCAACTATCGATGGTTATAATGAAGAGTTAGAGACGTTAAATGCTCAGAAAACTTTATATGAAGAGATTAAGACAGCGGTTGGTTCTTCAGAGGCTGATGATTTTGAAACTAAGCTTGAAGCATATAATGCAGACATTGATGCTAAGATTGAAGAGTACAATACATCCAATGCAGAGTTGACTAAGGATGTAGAAGCGGTTGATGAAAAGATTAAGGAAGCTCAAGGTTATACATCAGCTACGTTGACAGATAAGGAAGCGTATCTTGCTGGTAATTCAATTACAGTTGATTATACAAGTGCTGACTATACTACATATGAAGCTAAGTATACAGATAAGTTGGCGAATGGACAGCAAATGGTTGCTGATTACACAGAATATCAGGAGCTTGTGGCAAATGGCGGTGATGAAACAAGAATTGCAGAGCTTGAAGCTAAGTTGGGTCTTAACCAGGGTGAAAAGGGTGCGACAAGAATCGTCGGTGCAGATGCAAAGATTATTTTAAACGGAGCAGTATTTGAATCAAATACTAATAACTTCCAGATTAATGGTCTTACAATTACAGCACATGGATTGACAGATGAAGATGAGACGATATCTGTAACAACAGCTACGGATGTTGATGGCATCTACAATATGGTAAAAAATTTCTTCACAGAATATAATGAGCTTATGAAAGCTATGGAAACAGCATACAATGCAGCTTCAGCAGGTGACTATGAGCCGCTTACAGATGAAGAAATGGAAGCTATGACAGATAAGCAGATTGAAAAGTGGGAGACAAAGGTTAAGGATGCAGTTCTTAGAAAGGACTCTACACTTTCAAGCATTATAAACCTGCTTAAGACAAATATGTCAAAGAGTTTCAATGTTGATGGAGAAAACTTAAGTCTTGCTTCATTTGGTATAAAGACATTGGGTTATTTTAATGCAGATGAAAACGAAAGAGGATTGTATCACATAGATGGCGACCCTGACGATTCTGCAGTGTCTGGTAATACAGATAAGCTTAAGGAAGCTATTGCAAATGATCCTGACAGATTCATTAGCT
>CAYWDL010000013.1:0-8868 GCA_964457015.1 uncultured Roseburia sp.
AAATGACATGCT
Organism: uncultured Roseburia sp.; assembly: GCA_964457015.1. Classification (GTDB taxonomy): domain Bacteria; phylum Bacillota; class Clostridia; order Lachnospirales; family Lachnospiraceae; genus SVEL01. Next base: position 13 of record CAYWDL010000013.1, read on the forward strand.
TGATGCAATAGAACCAACTCCAACCAAAACTATAGGGTATAATAAGAATTTTTTTATTTTATCACCAGAAATTATAAGACCTACCAATAACAGCATAGTAATCATGCTAAATCCCCTTGAATTAGTGGCATCTGTAATATAAAAAATAGCTATATGTACCGGAATAATTATACTCATCCCCAATAACCATCTTTTTATACTTTTATTTATATCCATTTCAAATACTACACTATATGCCATAGTATAATTCAATATTTCAGTTAATAGATATATAAGCAACTCAATTATTTCAACCACTATGTTATTCTCCTCATCTTATGCCTTATATAATCACAATACACTTCATTTGCACTCTTACTGTACAACTTTCCGACAGGGATAATATCTTTATGCCCTTTTATACAAATCTCCGTCTTTATTTCTTTTATATTCATCATATTTACTATAAAAGATTTATGTACCCTCACAAAAGGATAACCTTGTACTAATTCCTCAACCAACTTAATTCTTTTCGATATCAAATATTCCCCATTCTTTGCGTACATTCTTGTATAACTTCCATCTGCTTTGAAATATAACACTTCTTCCAGTTTTATATCCCTTGGTACATTTTTGCCCAACCCTTCAACATAAAACAGTGATTCTGACTCTATTTCATCTTTTACAAGAGCTATATATTTATCTATTTTTTCTTGGGTAGCCTGCTTTTGTATATATCCAATTACCTTAAGGCCAAATGCATCTACTTCTTTTTGGTCAACTCCGGTAACAAATACAATTCTCCAAATCATATTGTTTTTCATCAACTCATTTTTAACCCTTATCCCATCAACTTCATCCATTTCAATATCTAAAAACAGTAAATCAATTCTCATTTTTTCTTTATTATTCGCATAATCAAAAACTTCTCTTCCAGAAGTGAAATGTACATATGAACATTCACTATTTTCATCAAAGTATTTTTTACACATATCTTCAACAATATTAATATCTTTTTTACTGTCATCACATATACCTATTACCATTTTCATACCTCCTCAAAAAATAATACAAAAAAAACAGATTATATAAAAATATAACCTGCGGCTCAACCATCATATATATCTTAATAATTACTAATATACGTAGACTTGTAGCTTTGTGTCCTTACATTTCTGTAAGTTTACCCCAATGCGCACTTCTTTTGCGCACTAGGATATTCTACATTTTTTTTCATTTTTTGTCAAGATTCCCACCAATAACATTATAATACATTATAATATGGCATTCTACTTAAACCACTTAGTGAACCATGAAAAATCAATAACTAAAAACATTATTTACCTCCTCATAACACTGAACTTTGTCCTCCGTTATGATAAGTCTAGATTTTCAATAATTCAACTATTTCTTCATAAACAGACTGTTTTTTTCATAAACATACTATCTCTTCTTACTTCAACACCTTCTTCAACCCCTGTAATCCAAATATTACAGCACCACCGATAATAAATGCAATCCAGCTAAAATTATCAAATGAAAGCGCTGTCAATGTCTCTTCTGTTTCCAAGCTTAGTGGTCCCATAATTACTGAATATATAGAACCAATCATCATACCTACAATTGTGTACACCATCACTGAATGATGCTTTGTAAGCAAGTACTTCAAGCCCTTAACCACACTTAATATACCTGCAAGCATACCAAAGGCAAATACAAATGCTGCCGGGAAGTATGTGAAATCAAGCTTGAATAAACCTTTGATACAACCTGAAACCACTTCCATTACACCGCTGTACACACCAAATACCAGCATGATTGTGGAGCCTGAAATACCAGGCAACACCATTGCTGATATGGCAATCATGGCAACGAAAAATAAATACACACCATCAAGAACAGTAAAATCGCCCCAAGCGTATGATTTTCCGCCCATATCGAAATTCAGCGAACCATAAGTTATAAACACAACTATTGCTGCGCCTAAGATTAAGAATATTATATTCTTATACTTCCCAACAAAGTCTTCCTTCTCTTCCATTATGATGAGTGGAATAGCACATACTATAAAGCCCAAGAAAAGCGAGCTTACTACATAAATGTTTTTCTCAAATACCGCTGTAATAACAAGTGATGCCAGCGCCATACCTATTATCCAGCCACCTCCAAGCTTAATTAAAAACTTAAAAGCACTGTTTCTTTTTTCCTTATCTCTTGAAGCAATATTGTTAAGAGATAAGATAAAGTCATCATAAAGGCCAAGCAAGAATACTATCGTTCCGCCTGACACACCAGGTACACTATCTGCAAGAGCCATCAAAAAGCCCGCAATAAATTTCATTATCATAATTGTTTAAACTCCATTCTATTTATTCATATACTCGTCAACTACCGCAAAGAACCTGTCCATTTCCTCATCAGTTCCTATGGTAATTCTAAGGTAATCCTTGATATTTTCTGCATCCCAGTGTCTTACATACACATCCTTGCTTCTTAAATATTTAAACATATCTGTAATATCGTAATTCTTATGAGTTGCAAATATAAAGTTTGACATAGAATCAGGGAATGTAAATCCTCTCTTTGTAAGCTCTACTTTTGTATTCTCACGAGTATCAATAATCATATTTCTAATCTTATCAAAGTACTCCTTATCAGCCACAACTGCGGCACCACCAATGATTGATGGCATATTCATTGTGTATGAATTAATTGAGAATTTAACATCCTTCATAGCCTGAATTAATTCCTTGTTGCCGATGGCAAAACCGATTCTAAGTCCGGCTGTAGAACGTGACTTACTAAATGTCTGAACTACAAGTAAATTCTCGTACTTTTCAACAAGCTTCAAGGCTGACTCGCCACCAAAGTCAATGTAAGCTTCATCAACAACCACTACTGACTCCTGATTATGCTTTACAATATCTTCAACAAATTCAAGATTTTCGTAAATACCTGTTGGAGCATTTGGATTAGGGAAGATAACACCACCATTTGCCTCGTAGTAATCTTCCTTAACTATCTTGAAATCCTTGTCAACCGGCTTTGTCTTATACTTAATTCCATAAACATCCGACCACACCGGATAAAATGAATATGTAATGTCCGGGAAAAGGATTGGCTTGTCCGAATTAAAAAATGTTAAAAACACATTTGCCAAAACGTCATCAGAACCAACTCCCACAAACACCATGTCCTCTGACACACCATAGAAGTCTGCAATAGCCTTAACAAGTATCTTGGCGTCCGGGTCAGGATATAATCTTGCTTTTTCCACATCCATCGCTTCAATAACCTTATTAAGTTCAGGCGTTGGCGGATATGGGCACTCATTTGTATTTAATTTTACCATATTAGGCTTGTTCGGCTGCTCGCCTGCAACATACGGCACTACTCGTCTAATATTTTTTTCCCATGCTTTCATTTATCTCACCTCTACTATTTCTTAAGTCCAAGCTCTTCTGCCAGCTTTTCAAATGCAGGCAATGCTCTCTCAATTGTCTCATATGCCACACAGTATGCAAGTCTTACATATCCAGGGCACGCAAACGAGCTGCCCGGAACCATGAGTATATTAAATTCCTTTGCTTTTTCAAGGAAGATTTTCTCATCAGCTGTAGGAGACTTAACAAATAAGTAAAATGCTCCCTGTGGCTTAATACATTCAAATCCGTACTCTACCAATGAATTGTACAACAATTCTCTATTTCTGTTGTAATAACCAACATCAGTCTTTTCATCAAGAACCTTTGCAACTGCTCTCTGCATCAATGATGGAGCATTAACAAAGCCTAAAATTCTGTTTGCAATAGAAGCCGCTGCAAATACATCCTTGTAATCATCAACCTCATTTGGAATAACAAGATATCCAATACGTTCACCAGGTAACGAAAGTGACTTACTAAATGAATATCCTACAATTGCATTCTTGTAATACTTTGTAAGATATGGAACTTCCACTCCATCATAAGCTAATTCTCTATATGGTTCATCTGAAATCAAATAAATCTGTGTTCCGAATTCTTTCTGCTTTTGCTCCATAATCGTAGCAAGTGCCTTGATTGTTTCTTCTGAGTAAACAACACCTGTAGGATTATTTGGATTATTGATAATTACAGCCTTTGTCTTAGCTGTAATCTTTTTCTCAAATTCTTCAAGGTTTGGCTGGAATGTAGCAGTATCAGGTGCAACCTCTATAAGCACACCATCATAATTTCCAACATAAGCTCTATATTCAACAAAATATGGTGCAAATGTCAAAACCTCATCGCCAGGATTCAGCAATGTTTTTAAAATAACATTAAGACCTCCTGCTGCACCAACTGTCATAATGATATTATTTACGCCAAAGCTTGTGTCAAATCTTTTATTTAATGAATCTGCAATAGCTTCTCGTACATCCTCGTAACCGGCATTGCTCATATATCCGTGAACAAATGTTGTCTCCTCCGTGTCAAGAATCTCCTTTATAGCTGCATCAAGCTTTACAGGTGCTGCAACATTAGGATTACCAAGGCTGAAATCATATACATTTTCAGCACCGTGAATCTTCGCAAGTCTCTTTCCTTCCTCAAACATAGCTCTGATAGCAGAGTTATTATTTACAAATCCAACCATTTTATTTGATATCATAATTACACCTCCAAAAACTAATAAGAGGTTCACCGCTACACGCGACGACCTCTTACATTTTTACCACATTTCACTATAAAAATCAATATACTTAAGGCTAAGGTTCCGAACAATGCTCCGGCTGTATCTATGCCTACATCCCTCCACGAAGGTCCTCTGCCTGCAACGAAGCCCTGATGAAACTCATCCGTGCATGCGTACAAGCCTGCAAACAATGTTGCTAACAAGAATTGCTTTTTCTTAGGTTTGTCATAGACAAACATCAGCGTATTATATATAACAGCTAACAAACCATATTCAAGAAAATGAGCTGTTTTCCTAACATAGAAGTGCACATCATTTACAATATCCAACTGCATTTCTTGTGAAAATGTATCAAAATCATCGTAAATGATGTTTACAACAGTCATTGTAATGCCCTCACTCATCTCTGCCGACTGTCCCCCATCGTATGCAGAAAACACATAAATCACATACATCCATACTATGGCGCATATCCATAATGCTACTTTGCATTTTTTATACATTATTCCATCTCCAAAATCTTAAAGAATCTTGCTTCCGTTTGCAGTAAGCTTAAATCTGCAGCCTAAAACCTCTGCGGCCTTTCTGCACATCAGCATACGCCCAAGGAAAATGTCAAAATACTCAAACATAGTTGTAATCTTTTCATCAATCCGAAGATTAAGGGCTATAATCTTTTCATCCTTATCAATCTTAAGCTTTGCCTCAGTTACTGCATAATTAACCCTGTCATGAATGTCGAAGTTTGCCTGTTCTTTAGTTCTCACGCGATTTCTTCTAACGTCTGTCTTGTCTGCAATGATAACCGCCGCCGAGATAGGGTCAACCGGACCGCCTGTGGACTCATCATGGTTAGCAATAACGGACATTACTGTTACTCTGTCCTCAAGGGACATATCCGTCTGTCTCAAAATCTCATTGGCAAGAATTCCGCCATATTCAGCATGATTCTTTCTATTTACGGCATTTCCGATATCATGCATAAAACCTGCGATTCTGGCAAGCTCTATGTCATGTTCACTGTATCCGAACTGTTCCAAAATATTGCCCGCTCTGTCAGCAACCATCGTACAATGTACCTCTGAATGGTCGGTGAATCCCATTCTGTCGAGAATATCGTTGCCCTTTGCAAGCAACGCCTTCACTTCTTCATTTTTTCTAATCTCTTTATATGTCATGCCATTCTCTCCCAAATAATTTATTCAATACCTGTAACCTTAAAATCTTTTTCTTCAACGGTTGTTTTCAACACCTCATCTGCAATTTCTCCATTGAGAGTGACTACTGCATTACCATCCTTGTGACTCACCACAGCTTCATTTACCTGTTCTAAACCTTCCAATGCCTTCTTTACTGTTGCCTCACAATGTGGACACATCATTCCCTCAATTTTAATTGTCTTTGTCATGTCTCTTACCTCTTTCTTCATATTATTATGTTTTCCTTTTCTATCCTTTGAGCTATCGTGAACCTTTAACAGGTTAAGTCTCAATGCATTTGTAACAACGCAAAAGCTTGAAAGGCTCATCGCCGCTGCACCAAACATTGGATTAAGCTCCCATCCAAGAAGCTTAATAAATGCCCCTGCAGCCAGTGGTATTCCTATGGAATTGTATATAAACGCCCAGAATAAATTCTGTTTGATATTTCTTAAGGTTGCTCGGCTTATTCTTATTGCCGCAGTCACATCAATCAATCTGCTCTTCATAAGAACAATGTCTGCTGCATCTATGGCAATGTCTGTTCCTGCGCCAATGGCGATACCTATGTCTGCTCTTGTAAGTGCAGGCGCATCATTAATACCATCGCCAACCATTATAACCTTTCCTCTGGACTTAAGCTCTCTGACAACCTTTTCCTTATCCTCCGGCATCAAGCCTGCCATAACCTCTGAAACGCCTGCCTGCGCACCGATGGCTTGTGCAGTCTTTTCGTTATCACCGGTAAGCATCACTACATGGATTCCCATATTTTTAAGCTGCTCTACAGCTTCCTTACTATCTTCCTTGATAACATCTGCAACTGCTATCATTCCTAAAAATTCATTATTCTTTGTAAAAAATAGCGGCGTTTTTCCTTCTATAGCAAGTTTTTGGGCAATATCCTTGTTTTCTTCACTGATTGTTGCACTATTGCTGATAAACTTATAGTTCCCACCATTTAATACAAAGCTTCCATCAGCACTCTCTATTTTAGCAGTTAATCCATTACCTGGCAATGCCTGAAAATCAGAAATTTTCCAATTTTCTTGGTCATATAAATATTGTTTATCATCTTCATATTCCATAATTGCCTTTGACAACGGATGCTCGCTCTGAGTTTCTAATGCCTTTGCGTAATTTATCAATTCTTCTTCAGCTACACCTATTGACGGAATAATGTCTGTTACCCTTGGTTCGCCTTTGGTAATGGTTCCAGTCTTATCTAAAGCAATTATCTGTGCTTTTCCCGTTTCTTCAAGAGATACTGCTGTTTTAAACAAAATCCCATTTTTTGCGGCAACACCATTTCCAACCATTATGGCTACCGGTGTTGCAAGTCCCAAAGCGCAAGGGCAGCTGATAACAAGAACAGATATTCCTCTGGCCAAAGCAAATCCAACCGTTGCCCCTGTAAGTAACCATATAATTGTTGTTATGGCAGCAATTGTAATGACAACCGGAACAAATACACCTGATACCTTATCTGCCACCTTCGCTATAGGTGCTTTCGTAGCCGCTGCATCGCTTACCATTTTTATAATTTGGGAAAGCATCGTATCTTCTCCAACCTTTGTAGCCTGACATTTAATGAAACCTGACTGATTGATTGTTGCGGCGTAAACACTGCTGTTTGCTTCCTTGTCCACCGGTATGCTTTCACCGGTAAGGGCCGATTCATTTACTGCGCTATGTCCTTCTATAACCACTCCATCAACTGGAATATTTTCACCGGGATATACTACAAATATTTCATCCTTTTTAACCTCTGCTGCCGGAATCTCAATTTCTTTTCCTTCTCTCACAACCTTTGCCATCTTAGGTGCCAGCTGCATAAGACTTTTTAGAGCATTAGTTGTCTTTCCCTTAGAGCGGGCTTCCAGCATCTTGCCAACAGTTATAAGTGTCAGTATCATTGCCGCCGATTCAAAATAGAATTCATGCATATATTCCATAACCATCTCGTGGTCATTCTTACCAAATGCATCTATCATGGCATACAATGCATATGTGCTATATATAAATGCCGCACTGGCTCCCAATGCGACCAATGTATCCATATTAGGCGATTTGTTGATAAGTCCTTTAAAGCCATTTATGAAAAACTTTTGATTTATAACCATAACTATTACTGTTAAAAGTAGCTGTGTCAGTCCCATTGCCACATGATTTTCTTCTAAGAATTTCGGTAATGGCCAGCCCCACATCATTGCCCCCATAGAGATATACATAAGTGCAATAAGAAAGCCTAATGATGCTATAAGTCGCTTTTTCATTTTTGGTGTTTCCCTATCTGCCAGAACATCTTCATCCGGGTTTATTTGATTTGAGCTTGTTTGATTTGAACCTGTTGCGCCAGTCTTTGATGCGCCATACCCTGCAGCTGTCACTGCATTTATGATACTTTCCGGAGTAGCTGTTCCCTCCACCATCATTGAATTGGTAAGCAGACTTACTGAGCATGAGGTTACACCCTCTACAGCATTTACAGCCTTTTCAACTCTGGCACTGCAGGCAGCACAGCTCATACCTGTTACTGAATATTTTTCCATATTGCCCTCCTTTACTTCATCAACTTCTTAAGTGTTTCCACTAATTCATCAACTTTCTCATTATTACCCTCTTTTATGTCATCCGTTACACAGGTTTTGATATGATTGGCAAGCAACACCTTATTGAAGCTGTTAAGTGCTGCATTAGCTGCTGCCACCTGCGTCAAGATATCTACACAGTATGCATCCTTTTCAACCATTCCCTTTATTCCACGTATCTGACCTTCTATACGGTTAAGTCTGTTAATCAGATCCTTGTATTCCTTTTCGCTGCGCTCTTTTGTTTTGCAGCAACAAGTATTATGGGTGCTATTTTCATTCATATTGTTTATCATTCCTTTCATTGATGATCCTATCTGTTTACCACATAGTTCCGCTTTAACGCACTGTCACATTTTTAATTTTTACGGCTCATATTTAAGTCCTCACAATTTTAGACGTAAATCGGCTTCACAAACTTATTATATACC
>CAYWDL010000013.1:8878-18051 GCA_964457015.1 uncultured Roseburia sp.
GGTATGTTGTAAAGTAAAATTTTGCACCTCAAATTCCAAATTTCTCCAAAAACCTCCGTTTTTCTCCAAATTGTTCTCTAAATTGTTCCAAAATCCTCCAAAATCCTCCAAAATCCCGCAAAAACCTATAAAAACCTCCAAAAAGCGATTAAAACTTCCTTAGAAATTTCAACCGCTTAATTTATCACACTATTACAATTCTCTACGCCACAATTCCCCTTTTTCTTCTTGCCACAACCATTCCTACACAGATAATGGCTGCTGCAAACAATAACTGTATTCCCATATATGAAAGCAATTCTCCCAAATCTGAGGATTCATATACTGCTATAAGGTTTACAGCCTTCACATTCCAATACACAGGAAGAAAATGTGCTATCTTGATAACTGTATCACTTAATACCTCCATTGGTACGAATACGCCACACAGAAATGCCATACCAAGTCCAAGTATATTGGTAAGAAGCGAAATTACCTGTCTGTTAGCAGTAAGCTTGCTTATAACAAATGTTAACGCAAGTGCTATTGACATCATACAGAATGCGTTCAAAATGTAAAATGCACCTGTACCCCCCATCATATCCTTAGGAAATGCCACAAATGATACAACCACACACACCACACATATCACACATCCTGTAACCATTACACCAAGCACTGTCTCAAGATTCATTCGCACAAACTTGTAAGGCGAACACTCAATTCTGTTTTTAACTTCCTTTTTACCAAGTGATAGAAGTACTGCTGCCAGACTCTCAACGCACATAGCTATAAATACCCATGCAAGGTACGAATAATAGTACTGAACACCTTTAATACCTGTATCAGTGCCACTGGTGAAATCAACCTCAACCTTAGTCTCTGACACTTCATAAGTCTTTTCACAGGCTTCACTTACGTCAAAGCCTGCATTAACATAAGTATCAACTGTAGACAGATAACTGTTTAAATTCTGTCTGAAAAGCACCGCCCCGCTGGTGTTTGGAATTTCAAACACCTCAAGCATATCCTTTACATCACCTGTCAAGAATGCTTCCTCAAAACCATCATTTATTCTAATAACACAATCCACATTCATATTGTAAAGCTCATCCTGAATAGTTTCTGTTTCGTCATCAGCAATAGTCACAAGCTTGTGATTATCTCCAAAATATTTAACCAAAGCCTTACTTAAACCACTTTCATCATTATCAAACACTGCAAACTTAGCTTTTGTCTGTGCATATTCCTGGCTATTATTCTTTGTAACCTGAGGTATAATAACACCAATCACCAAGCCTAAAAATATACCTGCATACATAAATATCGAACCAATATATTTACGAAGAACCTTAAAATATAATTTAAACACTTGCATACTTGTTCCTCCTTAATATCATAAAGCTGATTACCAGCAACACCACTGTCATTCCACCTAAAATAGCCATATTACCAAGGTACCTGTCATAGGTATCATATATATTTAAGGCATAAAACGAATCTGTTATGAGTGCTGCCGGATTAATTCTGTTTATAATCGGTGCCGTATGCTCAATAGCATCCTTTACACCATTTGCACAAAGGTCAGCCATAACAGAAAGGGACATTCCAATAAGCACACATATACCTGACTTAGTATTTTCCGTAAGCTTTGATATGGAGCCCACAATAATACCAATGGCTATACCAATGCATGAGCCTAATACAAGTATTCCAACGATAGCAGGATACTTAGTTCCAAAATCAACACCAATGGCAACAAAGTACGCTAAAGCAACAACCTCTGCTATAATCTGGAAAATAAGCATTGATAAAAACTCAGCCACTATACTTGTCATCCTGCTGTTTGGTGATAAGCATCTTCTCATACCAAGAGCACTTACATTACCCTGAAGCTTGCCAATCTTTTCTACCGCACCAAATGAACCAAACAGACAGCTCATTGCAAACACTGCATAAAAATAATTTGTCATCAAATCCTGATTACCATCTGAGGTTATCTTTTCTGTGTAAAACTCCTTTGATGAATTCAAGCTCTCAATGGCATCAGCAAGATTCTCGGGATGATTCGTGGCAATATCCGTCAACACCTTTTCCTGCTTCAGATATTCATTTATAACTGCTTCAACCACCGTACACTGATATGAATTATAATTGACCTCCATAGTTATCTCTTCATCAAGATAGACAATAGCAATCACGTCTCCCTCATCAAGCTTAATAAAAGCCTCATCCTTATCCACATAGACAGGTGAAAGCAGCTGGTTCTCCCCCTCCTTGGACAGCTCATCAATCATAGTCTCAAAGGCCTCATTGTCCACTGATTTCACAATTGCCACCGGAACCTCCTTAAATACGGCCTCTTCCTCATATAGCTTACCGAATGCCATATACATAAAAGAACCTAAAGCAATAGGAAAAAGCAGGGTCCATATTATTGCTGTTTTATTCTTCAGCATTGTTTTTATCGCATATTTCAAATTATGAATAAACATAAACTCACCATCCTAATCTATAATATTTAATCTCTAAGCTCTTTTCCTGTAATTTCAAGGAATACATCATTAAGTGTAGGCTGCTGTGCATTAACCCTTCCTATAGAAACATCATTGCTTTGGAAGTAATCAATGACGCGGACAATATTATGCTTTCCACCGCTACAATTGATAGTCAGTTTATTATCCACATATTTCACTGCATACACATGGGCTATTTCTTTAATATTTGCGACGTGCTCATCAGTAAGCCCTAAAACATCAACTGTGATAGTCTCCGTATTTTTAATCATCTTCTTTAATTCTTCCTTTGTTCCAATGGCAACATTCTTGCCACCATCCATTATAAGAATTCTTGAACAAAGCTGCTCAACCTCTTCCATATAATGCGATGTATAAACAATGGTTGCCCCCTCTTCATTGAGCTGCTTGATGCCTTCAAGAATCTTATTTCTACTTTGTGGGTCAACTGCAACCGTAGGCTCATCAAAGAATATAAGCTTTGGCTTGTGAGCTATACCACAGGCAATATTCAATCTTCTAAGTAATCCTCCGGATAATTTCTTAGGAAGAAATTTTTCGTAATCCTCAAGGCCTACAAACTCTATTGCCTCCTTAACGTACTTCTCCTTTGTAGCCTTATCCTTTATATATAAGCCACAGAAGTAATCAACATTTTCATAAACTGTAAGCTCATCAAACACTGCAACATTCTGCATTACAACACCGATGTCTTTCTTTATGTCATAGCTGTCCGGTCTCATTTCTTTACCAAACACCTTTATCTCTCCCTTATCAAAACTAAGCAACGATAAAATACAATTTATTGTAGTTGTTTTACCACTACCATTAGGACCTAAAAGTCCGAATATTTCACCTTCCTTTACCTCAAGTGAAAAGTGGTCAAGGGCCAGCACCTCTTTATATCTCTTTACTAAATTTTTAACTTCAATAGCATTATTTGTATTATTCATTTATCCTATCTCCTTTTCCAATAGATATCGTTTCCTTGTTATGCAATTATAATAGCAAATCAAAAGTCATATCACTAGTGAACAGAATCATTTGTCATAAGTGACAAATGTCATTTTTTAGTGTATACTAATTTTAATTAAATCAAGAAAGGATACGTTATGCTTATACTTGCCAAGCTCATAATGCTTATTTTATGCGCGTTTATACAATTTCAGATATTTCCTTTAAATGGCATAAACATTGCCATCGCCTTAATAGCTATGATAATTTCATGCATTCCTACTATTATTACGGTGGATATATGGGACGGAAAAGGTTTAAGAATAATAACCGGCTGTACATGGCTTATTTTCCTTATCAGTGCTATGTTTATGCCGGAATTTAGATGTTATTTGCCACTGGCTGTGATGGATTTACTTGGGTTGAAGCTTTTCATACCTTTTATCTGCTGGCTTGTTGCTCTTGTTCTGACCTTTCCAAGTCAGTCCGGAGTTGTATACTTATTCTTATCAATACTTGCAGGATTTCTGCAAAACTCAATTGCACAGAATGAAAAGCTTAGTGATGAATTGAAAAAGCTTCGAGACAATTCAAAAGAACGTGAGATTTTAATAGAAGGAAAAAATCACAGGCTTATTGAGAAGCAGGATGCAGAGCTCTACGCCGCCACCTTACAGGAGCGAAATCGTATTGCCAGAGAAATCCACGACAATGTAGGTCATATGCTTACACGTTCAATTTTGCAGGTTGGAGCAATAAAAACAATTAATACCAACGAGGTTTTGACTGAACCTCTTGAAGGATTGCATGAAACCCTTAATACTGCCATGACAAATATCAGAAATAGTGTCCACGATTTACACGACCAATCTTTGGATTTAAAATCAGCTATCAATGAAATTATGGATTCTGTTGATAAATTTGATGTAGATCTTCAATATGATATGGGGCATGATATACCAAAGAACATAAAATATTGTTTTATCAGCATTACGAAGGAAGCCGTCAATAATGCTTTGAAGCACAGCAACGGTTCAAAAATTGACATTATTATGCAGGAGCATCCTGCGTTCTATCAGCTTTTAATTCACGATAACGGAACCAGCTCCAAGGTTGGCCTTTCAGAGGGCATTGGACTTACCAATATGCGTGACCGGGTAAAAAATCTTGGCGGAAATATTAAAATTTCATCCGACAACGGATTTAAAATTCTTGTTTCGATAATAAAAAATTAGGATTGGAGAATATGTTATGAATATAATTATTGTAGACGATGACAAGCTAGTTGCATTATCATTAAAGACGATTTTAGAGGCACAGTCTGATATCAAGGTCCTTGCCATGGGCGAAAACGGTGAGGATGCCATCAAACTTTTTGACGAACACAAACCAGATGTACTTCTTATGGATATTCGTATGGATAAAATGAATGGTTTGGATGCAGCTAAAACTATTATTGAGAAGCATCCTGATGCCAAGATTTTGCTTTTGACTACATTTTCAGATGACGAATACATCATCAGGGCAATTCAGTTTGGTGCAAAGGGATATATATTGAAGCAGGCATTTGAATCAATTTCTCCTGCCATAAATGCTGTTTACAATGGCCAGACTGTTTTTGGCGATGAAATAATGAATAAAATTCCTTCTCTTATAAAGAAGCAGGAAAATGCTGATTATAGCCAGTACGGCCTTACTGACAAAGAATTTGAGATTGTAAAATATGTTGCAGACGGTCTCAATAACAAAGAAATTGCCACGGAGATGTTCTTCGGCGAAGGTACTGTACGTAATTATATCAGCACCATCTTGGAAAAACTTAATCTCCGTGACAGAACTCAGTTAGCCTGCTTTTATTATAAACATTTCTAGGCAGTTATTACCTTATCGATAGCTGCCAAAAGAACATCCTTTGTAAATGGCTTTACTATAAATGTTTCAGCACCATACTTTATAGATTCTGCAACCATTACCTGCTGTCCTACAGCTGAACATATAATAACCTTCGAATCAGGGTCCAATACTTTTATGCGCTTCAACGCCTCAATACCATTCATCTCCGGCATAGTAATATCCATAAGCACAATATCAGGCTTTACCTTAGGATAAATCTCCACTGCTTCAATTCCATTCGATGCTTCTCCAACCATCTCATGACCATTTGCGTCCAACATCTGTTTGATATTAAGGCGCATAAAGGCAGCATCATCTACTACTAATATTCTTGCCATAAAATACCTCCCAAAAAATATTTGATTATATAAATCACATAAAAACTATTTTCATTCTATCACAAATTTTTAATTTAGGGAATAGACTTTTTGTTAGCGTCTTCAATTCGCAAAGTAAATGTTTTGTGGTGGCGTTATTAATAAATTATATTTTGTGATTTTTTATCAAGAATTGGACTACGCATTTTAGTTCATGATTTGTGCAATTTCTAATGCTTTGTTCCCGCGATTTTGATTATTATTGTCTTTTATATGTATGACAGATTTTATAGTTTGTCCGTCCGAGCGCGAACATACATAGAAAAGATTTCTTAATTTTCTTGCCACCGCAACGGGGATAATGTAGCTTCTACGAAGCACTGTATGAGCGCGCTTGTTTCACGTTCCTTTTTTATATGAACAAGCGCGCGAGTTTGCGTAGTTGAAGCTTTATATCATTTTCTCTGTTGCGGTGGCTTAGAAAATAGAAATCTTTTCTCGGTATGAGCGCGCCGGACGGACAAACTATAAAATCTGTCATCCTTGATAAAAGACAATACATTTATCGCGGGAACTTAAAGCATAAGAAATTGCAACAAATCACTCAATAAATGCTCTGTCCAATTCTTGATAAAAAATCACATAACAAAAAGTATATTAACGCCACCCTAAAACATTTACTTTGCGAATTGAAGATTGATACGTTACACCTTCTCAAAATCACTTGCAGGATGCTTACATAATGGGCAAATGTAATCTGCAGGCAGCTCTTCACCTTCGTACTCGTATCCGCATACTGTACATCTCCATACAGTTTTATCTGACTTTTCTGCTGATACAGGCTGTGGCTTTGGCTTAATATTATTCTGATAATACTCATAGCTTGCAGATGGAACATCACTTAAAACTTCCATATTTGTCACTGCTGCAATAAATAATGTATGTGTACCTAAATCAACCGTTTCCTGTACCCAAGCTGAAATATAGGCATTAGTACCTTCTGTTATATAATTAACATCATTTAATGCCTTTTTATATCCTGTAAATCCTTCAAACTTATCAACATCTCTTCCTGACTGAAATCCGAATCTTTTAAACAATTCAAAATTGGCATCCTGACTGATGATTGAAATATTGAATTTCTTATTCTCCATAATCATATCATGGGTTAAATTCGCCTTATTTACAGCTATACTGATACGATTCGGGTCCGATGTAACCTGAGCAGCTGTATTGATGATACAACCGTTGTGTTTACCATTATTATTTGCTGTTAATACAAATAATCCATAAGTTAATTTGTGCATTGCTTTGTTATTCATTGTTTTGCCTCCTATAAGTACTTTTTTATTTGTTCATAATTATTATCAAATTTTACTGCATTCATTCCAGCCATTCTGGCTCCATTAACATTTTCTTCTCTGTCATCGATAAACAAGCATTCTTCCGCATTCAGACTATATTTATCCAGTAAATACTTATATATCTCTATATCCGGCTTGATAATATGAACATCTGATGACACCACGATGCCATCAAAGAAATCCAAATCATAATGCTTTGGAAAATATTCATAAAATTTTGAACAGGCATTCGACAATACATATATACTATATCCCTGCGCCTTAACCCTCCTGCAAAACTCCTGTGCACCATCTATGGGTACCATACAAATATCCCACTCCTCTACACATTGCTTCAGCTTATGGTGCAGTTCCGCCGGCAATCGCTCCTTAACCCTGTCAAATCTTTCAGAATTAGTTATCTTACCATAATCCCCCATAATCCACTCCGGCCCTTGAAAAAGCTCATTAAAAATAACCTTCTTCTCATCAGTATTTTCGCATACTCTATCAAGTATTACATTAGGATTATAGTCCAGTAATACATTACCCATGTCTAATATTATGTTTTTTATCATACACCCACCTTACTCTTTCTTACGTAAAATATCTGCGTCCATTATACCACTTATGTACATTTTTTTCCATAGAAAAATAGTGCCGCCCAAAGGCGACACTTACAGGTTTATCCTAAAATTTTTTTCAAATCCTCATCCGGTGTACTTATTGGTAAAATATTATATTTTTCAACTAAAAAGTTTAGTATATTCGGTGATACAAATGCAGGAAGTGTTGGCCCTAAGTATATATTCTTAATTCCAAGATGCAGTAATGTCAGTAAAATACAGACTGCTTTCTGTTCATACCAAGACAGCACCATTGACAAAGGAAGTTCATTCACTTCACATCCAAATGCCTCTGCCAACGCCATAGCGACCTTGATTGCACTATATGCGTCATTACACTGACCCATATCCATAAGTCGTGGCAAACCACCGATTTCACCTAAATCCAAATCATTGAATCTATATTTTCCACAGGCAAGTGTAAGAATAACAGAATCTTCAGGCACTTTATTTACAAATTCTGTATAATAATTTCTTCCGAACCTCGCACCGTCACATCCTCCTACTAAGAAGAAATGCTTTATCATCCCCTGCTTAACTGCATCTATGACCTTATCTGCTACTCCTAGTACTGTTCCATGACCAAATCCGGTCATCACTTCATTTCCACCATTAATTCCTACTCTATTCTGCTCCTCTTCAAAACCGCCAAGCTCTAGTGCCTTCTCAATGACAGGTGTAAAATCTTTTTCTTTTCCAATATGAATCATCTCAGGATATGACACTACTTCTGTTGTAAACACTCTGTCCGCATAATTTTTCTTCACCGGCATAATGCAGTTTGTTGTAAACAATATTGCTCCAGGAATATTGGCAAATTCTTTTTGCTGATTCTGCCATGCTGTTCCAAAGTTTCCTTTCAAATGCTGATACTTTTTCAATTCAGGATATGCATGTGCCGGAAGCATCTCTCCGTGAGTGTAAATATTTATTCCTTTATCTTCTGTCTGCTCCAATAACAGCTTCAAATCCAACAAATCATGACCCGTAATCACAATAAACGGCCCCTTTTCTATTGTAAGTGAAACCTTAGTAGGAGCCGGTGTTCCAAAACTTTCTGTGTTTGCCCTGTCAAGAAGCTCCATACATTTAAGATTTACTTCTCCTACCTCAAGCACAATCGGTATCAAATCATTTATTTCTAAATCATAGCTGATTACAGATAATGCCTTGTAAAAGAAATCATTAACCTCTTCATCTTCATATCCAAGAACCAACGCATGATATGCATATGCTGCCATTCCCCTTATTCCAAACAATATCAATGACTTCAATGAACGAATATCCTCATCTGCGTCCCATATCTTCTTCATATCATAGTCAGCTGTATTTCCGCAAGGAAATGCACAGCTACCACAATTCGGCACAACCTTACCTTTATCCTCACGCACCCTATCTATCATATCTTGAATTGTAGAATTGTTAAAATTTACATTTGTAATGGTTGTAAATAATCCCTCAATAATCAGCTTCGTAGTATTTTCTGTTGGTGTATTATTTCCACAAGCTCTTGCAAGACCAATTAATGCTCCTGTCAATTCATCC
>CAYWDL010000014.1:0-5739 GCA_964457015.1 uncultured Roseburia sp.
ATAGTCATGGTCCATCAAGGCAAGAGCCTGATCCTCGTTGTCACGGTAGAAGGGGGTGGTAATGCTGAACAGTTAGTTGATTATGAAACAGGCGAAAGCTTTACAGCTCATACAACAAACGAAGTTCCATTTATTCTTGTAAATGATAAGAATGGTTATAAGTTAAGAGAGGGTGGTTGTCTTGCTGATATCATCCCAACACTTATTGAAATTATGGGACTTGAACAGCCACAAGAAATGACAGGTAAGTCATTATTAGTTAAATAATATTAACAGTATAAAGGGGGCGTCGCTAAGGCGATGCCCTTGAATGATACACAGAAGATTTAGTGAGGGATTAGAATGAACATAGGAAGTAGCAAAAAATGTCCATTATGTAAAAAGACAATTAAACTGGTTAATGGAAGGTATGCATGTGAGAAATGTGGATATGTAATAAATGATAGTAATAGTGGTGTTTCAATAAACACAACTCAGTCAACATATACGACTCAGCCGACATATACGACTCAGCCAACATATACAGCACAGCCTTCAAATACGGCTAAACAGGCATATACACCACAGAACACAGCACAAACTAATAAGTCAACTTACACACCAACATATAATCCATATAATTCAAATAGCGCTAAAACAACCAATTATACAGGTAAAAGTGGTAGCTCTAAAATAGCAAAGGTTATAGCAACTTTTGTGATTTTATGTTGGGTAATTCCTGTGATTGTGGCTATTTTTTCGGCTATTAAGGAAGCTAATGCGGATGATACAGAATATGATGAATATGTAGTTGATGCATATGATGATGTAGAATATTATACAGAGTACGATTATGATATAGATAATATTTTGAATAATTCAAATATTGATGATATTTATAATTATGATAACTCATATGACGATTGGTATAGTGACTATTATGACGATGATGAAGAAAAATTGTTGCCTAAAACAAGTCTTTATAAGGAATTTGTCACATCGGTATTTGGCAAATCGTATGATACGGTTACAAGTGAAGAATATGCAACAATAACATATCTTCATGTATATAGGTATGAAAAAAGGATTGATTATGCCATAAATGATGGAGAAATTGTAGAGTATTATTATGATGATTCGTTATATGGCGATATTGATACTGATATCAAATGTTTTACTGGACTTAAAACATTAAATGTAGAATATGATTCGTTTTATTACAATGATTCTTTGTCCGGGCTTACAGAGCTAACAGAGGTAAGATGTGGAAATTCAATAGAAGAGTTAGTTGAGTATATTGAAAATCCGAATAAGATTGTAAGTCTTGGTATAGAAGATTCTTGGGGAATGGATTCGTTGGTTGGTATTGAGAACTTTCCAAATATTACAACTCTTTATGTAGCGGCTTCTGATATAGAAAGCTTGGAAGGACTTGACAGCCTTACAAATCTTAAAGAATTAACACTTGATAATGCCAACTATTTGTCCAATTATACAGAATTGTCAAAGCTTACAAAGCTTGAAAAGCTTTCAATAGAGTCAAATAAAATTAAAAATTTAGTATTTTTGCAAAATATGACAAATCTTAAAGAATTGTCATTATCTCAGACTTGTATTACAGATGCTTCTGCGATTGGCGATTTTTCAGCGACTTTGACCAAGCTTCAGTTGGAAGGCAATTATGATTTAAAGAATGTAAGCTTTATAAATAATTTAACAAATTTGGAAGAATTAACCTTATATTGTAGCTATGAAATGGAACTTCCGAATTTTTCAAAGTTAACAAACTTAAAGAAGTTGTATTTAATTAGTGCTGATGATATTGCAAAAGTTGGTGATGCTACAAGTTTAAATGAATTAACTCTTAGAAGCTGCGATTTGGAAAATATTGGTGTATTAAAGAAGTTAAGTTCGTTGAAATATTTAGGAATTGAATCAACATATTCATATTTCGATAATTTTTCAGATTGTATGCCAATAAACAGCTTAGAGGTTTTGGATTTTGCTGAAATTAGCATTAAGGGAAATATTGAAAGTATTTTTGATTTACCTAATATTAAAGAAATTTATTTGCAGGATTCAAGCATTGGAATTGATGTAAGTAAGGTAAATGGAAACAGTTCTCTTGAAATTTTAAATATGAATAATATTGATATTGAGAAACATGTATTAGTTGAAGAATATACATATTATGATTATTATGAATATGAAGAAATTGACGTGAATGATATTTCCACAATGTTAGGTAAATTTACCGGATTAAAAGAATTGTACATATCAGATATAGGAATAGAAAATATTGATTTTGCATCAGGTCTTACAAATTTAGAAAAAATAGACATTTCAAATAATAATATTTCAGCATTAAAGCCTCTTTCGGGCTTGGCGAGTCTTCAGTATGTATGGTGCGGAGGTAATACCATATCAGATGCTGATACTTTATCTGAAAATGTACAGTTAATATTTGAAGAAAACTATTGATTTTAACTCTTTTATGTGTTAAACTAATTTGGCTTGATTGTAGGAGGTGTAATTTTGAAGACATTATTAACAGTAGTATTCGTAATAGTAGCGTTAGTTTTAACAATAGTAGTATTAATGCAGGAAGGTAAGTCTGCGGGACTTGGAACAATTAGTGGTGCAGCTGATACATATTGGGGAAAGAATAAAGGACGTTCAATGGAAGGCAAGCTTGAAAAAGTAACAAAGATTTTGGTCGTTGTATTCTTTATTCTTGCAATAGTTATCAATATACCTTCATAATTATTATTGAAGATAGGTCCTCTCTTACGGAATGTAAGAGGGGATTTTATTGTTTGTTTGATATTATTTGGTAGATAATATTTTGTAATTAGGTTATACTATACATAATAGATGGGAGGTTGTGAAGTATGGAAAAAGAATTATTAGAAAAAAGAAAAGAGATAATACTTGATATTATAAATAGTCCTAATTATAGTCCAATGAAGGCTAAGGAGATTGCTATGCTTCTCAATGTGCCAAAGGAAGAACGAGCAGACCTTGATTATGTTCTTAATGAATTGTTGGCAGAGGGAAAGATAAGTGTATCTAAGAAGGGTAAGTATGACAAGCTTGGAGGCAATCTGGTTGTAGGTGAGTTTATTGCTAATCAGAATGGATATGGATTTGTGTCAGTAGAAGGTGAGGAAGACGACATTTTTATTCCTGGTGGCAAGACTCTCAATGCTATGCACAAGGATACTGTAATGGTTGCCGTTAGAAAGGGCAAAACTGATGATAAGAAGCGTAGAGAAGGTGAAGTTATCAGAATTATTGCTCATAATGCCAATGAGATAGTCGGTACATTTACTAAGAACACAAGCTTCGGTTTTGTTGTACCTGACAATAAGAAGTTTACTAGGGATATATTTATTCCAAAGAGTCATTGTAATGGTGCTATGACCGGTCATAAAGTAGTCGTGGAATTGACATTCTTTGGTGATGATGATAGGAAGCCGGAAGGTATTGTTAAAGAGATTATTGGACATGTTAATGATCCAAAGACTGATATTTTAGCGATTGTTAAGGCTTATGGTATTCCAACAGAATATCCTGATGATGTTATGGAGCAGGTAGCGTCTATGCCTGATGAAGTGTCATCTAAGGATATGGGTGGAAGACTTGATTTGCGAGATGAGCTTACTGTAACAATTGATGGTGAGGATGCTAAGGACTTAGATGATGCCATTACTTTGAAAAAAGAAGGCGATAAGTATATTTTAGGTGTTCATATTGCCGATGTTACTAACTATGTTACAGAGAAAAGTCCTCTTGACAGGGAAGCATTGAAGCGTGGTACAAGCGTTTATCTTGTCGACAGAGTTATTCCAATGTTGCCACATAAGCTTTCTAATGGTATCTGCTCACTAAATGCAGGATGCGACAGACTTGCTCTTAGCTGTATTATGGAGATTGATAATAAAGGTAAGGTAATTGGTCATAAGATTGCTGAAACTGTCATAAATGTTAATGAAAGAATGAGTTATACAAGCGTTAAGAAAATACTTGATGGTGATGCTGAAGAATGTGAGAAGTATAAGGATATAGTAGACTTCTTCAAGCTTATGGATGAACTTGCGGTTCTTCTTCGTAAGAAGCGTATGGACAGAGGTGCCATTGACTTTGATTTCAAGGAAAGCAAAATTATCCTTGATGAAAATAGTGAACCTATTGAAATTAAGCCTTATGAACGTAACGAGGCGACAAAGATTATCGAGGATTTTATGCTTATAGCAAATGAGACTGTTGCAGAGGATTTCTTCTGGCAGGAATTACCATTTGTGTATAGAACCCATGACAATCCTGACCCTGAGAAAATGGTTAAGCTTGCTATGTTCATTAGCAATTTTGGATATGGTATTAAGACAACTGATTATGATATTCATCCAAAGGAATTACAGAAGCTGCTTGGTAGAATAAGCGGAACCGACGAAGAAGCATTGATTAGCAGACTTACACTTCGTTCAATGAAACAGGCCAGATATACAACTGTAAATTCAGGACATTTTGGATTGGCAACACAGTATTATTGTCATTTTACATCGCCAATCAGAAGATATCCTGACTTACAGATTCATAGAATTATCAAGGAAAATCTTCGTGGTGGTCTGGTTGAAAGAAGAGTTAAGCATTATGATGGTATACTTCCAGAGGTTTCAGAACATTCAAGCTACACAGAACGAAGAGCTGAAGATGCTGAACGCGATACTGAAAAACTCAAAAAGGTTCAGTATATGAGTAAGCGTATAGGCGAGGTGTATGATGGTGTAATATCAGGAATTACACAGTATGGTCTGTATGTGGAGCTTAATAATACTGTGGAAGGTATGATTAGAGTTGCGTCTCTTCCGGGTGATTATTACTATTATGATGAAGAAAAGTATGAGATGATTGGACAGAGCACAGGTAACTCATATAAGCTTGGACAGCGAGTAAAGATTAAAGTTACAGCTACAGATAAGATTATGAGAACCATAGATTTTGAACTTGAATTAGAGGATGAGTTAGAGGAAGAAGAAAATGAGTAGTGAAGCAAGAAAATTAATTGCAAACAATAAAAAAGCAAGATTTGACTATTTTATTGAAGATACCTACGAAGCAGGTGTAGTTCTTCACGGAACAGAGGTTAAATCACTTAGAATGGGCAAGTGTAGCATTAAGGAATCCTTTATCCGTATAGAAAAGGGAGAAGTTTACATTTACAATATGCATATAAGTCCATATGAAAAGGGAAACATATTTAATAAGGACCCACTTAGAGTTAAAAAGCTTATGCTTCATAAGAATGAGATAAATAAGCTTAATGGTCAGCTTGCAACAAAGGGGTATACAATAGTTCCGCTTGAAGTATATTTCAAGGGAAGTCTTGTAAAGATGTCAATAGGTCTTGCAAGAGGTAAGAAGCTTTATGATAAGCGTCAGGATATTGCCAAGAAAGACCAGCGTAGAGAGAATGAAAGAGATTTTAAGGTGAAAAATCTCTATTAAACTGGTAGTTTATTACTCTTGACAAAACAATGCAAAATAAGTTATAGTAAGTACTGCCGATGAAACGGCAGTTATATAGGATGCGGGTTGTCTTGCATCCATCATCCGGGGATGTACTGGTTTCGACAGGGGTCTTGCAGGTGGTGAAGCTATTCGCATGCAATGCGTTAAATGGCAAATTAAATATAAACGCTAACAATAATTTAGCATACGCTGCCTAGTTGCAGCTGTCTGGCTTAGGTGTCCTACAGC
>CAYWDL010000014.1:5839-18035 GCA_964457015.1 uncultured Roseburia sp.
AATAATTTAGCATACGCTGCCTAGTTGCAGCTGTCTGGCTTAGGTGTCCTACAGCCTGGGTTCAGGCATCGACCTTGTAGGGAACATCCAAGGTAAAGCTACTAGCCTTGGATAGATTTAGAAGCTACTGATATAATTCGGGTGTTAGTTTCCGGGTTATAAAGGGAATGGGCCGTTAAAAGCTAAAATAACTGACTATGATAGTAGAAGAACATTGAATGGGCTTTTGGACACGGGTTCAACTCCCGTCATCTCCATTTACATACATTCGGTGGCAAAAAGGCTATAAAAGAATGGTATGTGAATACTATAAAGCAAACTTTAGCAACAAATAACAACAAAAGAGCAGCGTCAAGCTGTTCTTTTTATTAATGATTTATTCACTCTTTGCGTAAAATATGATATATGACATAGAAAAAATAAAAAAGTAAATGCATAGTATACCTGCATACCACATATACTGTATGGAATATTAGCCATAGGCGGTTTGTATGTGTGGTATAGCAGGTTTTTGTAATTTTGAACAAAATTATCAGAAAAAATGTGGTTATTGGGACAAAGTTCTTTATGATATGCGAAAGGCAATAGCTCATAGAGGAGCTGATGATGCAGGCGCATATCTTAGAGAAAATGTTGGGTTTAGCCATACAAGATTAGCAATAAGAGATATAAGTGGTGGTGCTCAGCCTATTGTAAGAACTGTGGGAGGCAGAGAGTATGCCATATGTTATAATGGTGAAATATATAATGCCGGAGAGTTGAAAGGAAGGTTGATGCTTGAAGGCTATGAATTTGAGACAACTACGGACACAGAGGTTATATTGTATGCATACATACACTACGGTGTTGAATTTGTAAATATGTTGAATGGTATCTTTTCTTTTGCAATTTGGGATGCTGCAGAGGAAAGATTGTTATTGTACAGGGACAGAGTGGGAATAAAACCATTATTCTACGGATTTACAGACGATAATACATTGATATTTGGTTCGGAGATTAAGGCACTGTTCAAATACCCTGATTTTACACCAAAAGTTAATATGGATGGAATGAGGGAAATATTTGGAATTGGTCCTGCAAAAACCTCTGGTAATGGTGTTTTTGAGGATGTAAATGAAGTAATTCCGGGACATTATCTTTTGTTCACAAAAAATAAACAATTATCAGATATAATATATTGGGACTTGGTTGCCAGGGAACACGAGGATTCATATGAGGATACGGTTGATACAGTAAAATTTCTGGTGACAGATGCAATTGAAAGGCAATTGGTGTCGGATGTACCGGTGTGCAGCTTTTTGTCAGGAGGTATAGATTCAAGCATTGTAACAGCGGTTGCACAGAATTATTTGCAAGGTAAAGGAAAACAAATGAATACATTTTCCTTTGATTACAATGACAATGATAAATATTTCCAATCCAATTCTTTTCAGCCGGAAAGGGATAGACCTTATGTGGATATAATGGTTGAAGAATACAAAACAAATCATACCTACCTTGAGTGTACACAGCAGCAGCTCTTTGATAATTTATATGATGCTGTGATGGCTAAGGATTTGCCGGGTATGGCAGATGTTGAAAGCTCTTTGCTATATTTTTGCAGGAAGGTTAAGAGGTACAACAAGGTTGCACTGACAGGTGAGTGCGCTGATGAAATATTCGGCGGATATCCTTGGTTTTATAGGGAAGATTTGTTCAATGCTGAGGGATTTCCCTGGTCGCACGACATGAATGCAAGATGCGTTCTGTTAAACGAGGAGTTTGCGAAAAAGCTTCAGTTGGAGGATTATGCCCGTGGCAGATATGAGGAATCTTGTAAAAAGGTAATGCATCTGGACGATGAGAACGAGATTGAATACAAAAGAAGAACTATAGCTTATCTTAATATCAAGTGGTTTATGCAGACTTTGCTTGACAGAATGGACAGAACGAGTATGTATTGTGGTCTTGAGGCGAGAGTGCCGTTTGCAGACCATAGGATTATAGAATATGTTTACAATGTGCCATGGGATATGAAATACAGAAACGGCATAGAAAAGTGGCTTTTAAGAGAGGCAATGAAGGATGTACTGCCTGAAAAACTTCTTCTTAGAAAGAAGAGTCCATATCCTAAGACATATAATCCGGAATATGAAAGACTGTTGGCAGAAAGATTGAAGCTTATAGTAGAAAATCCTAATTCAAAGCTGCAGCCGATTATTGATAAGGAAAAGGTGTTAAAATTCATTGAAAAACCGGCGGAATATGGAAGACCTTGGTTTGGTCAGCTGATGGCAGCTCCTCAGATGATGGCATATATGATACAGGTTGATTTTTGGCTTGAAAAATATAATATAACGTTGTAAAATCTTATGATATAAGACACAGTTAAGGAGAATTTAAAATGAGTACAATTTTAAACGTTGAAACAGAGAGTGAAAAGAAAAATAATACCAAGAAAACTGTATTGATTGCCATAGCTGCATTATTGGTTATAGGTGTTGTTGCGGCTATTGTTATACTGTCTGTGGAAGGAACGAAAAAGCTTGAAACTCCTGAATTCACATCACAGTTCGCTGATGTTAAGGAGGGTGCTACAGTAGCGGAAATTATAATAAAAGATTATGGTACGGTTAAGATTCAGTTATTTGAAGAAAAAGCACCAAAAGCATGTGAGAACTTTATTACACATGCTAAGGAAGGATATTATGATGGGCTTACATTTCATAGAGTAATAGATGACTTTATGATTCAGGGTGGTGACCCTGATGGAACAGGCTCAGGTGGCGAAAGTATCTGGGGTAAAGATTTTGAAGATGAGATTACCAAGGATCTGATGCCTATAAGGGGAGCATTGTGTATGGCTAATGCTGGGGCAGATACCAATGGTTCACAGTTCTTTATTGTTCAGAAGGATGATTATAGAATTCAGGACGTTATGACCCTTAGAAGTGCAGGGGTTGACGGAGACCTTATAAATTATTACAAAGAAGTTGGCGGTTGTGGATGGCTTTGGGATGCGCATACTGTATTTGGTCAGGTATTTGAAGGAATGGATGTTGTTGATGCAATTGCCCAGGTTGAAACTGACAGTAATGATATGCCAAATGAAGAGGTTGTAATCGAAACAATAAAAATATATCAGTACAGAGAATAAGGGATAAGATATGATTAACGAAAAATACGCTGTTGATGGATATGTATTTGAAACTGAACAGGAATATAATGATGCTCTCAATGAAAAGAAGGGCGTTGATTATATGCGTAGTAGAACCAATATGAATAATATCGCCAGTGTTCAGGAGATTTACGAAAAAGTTCTTGAAAAAAACATATTTAAGACACCAATTGGTTACAATTTCATGAGAGAATTACAGAATATTCTATTGAAAAGCAGTCTTGTTGATAATGATGAAATTAAAAACATCAAGGTCGATAAAAGTGGAGACAAAAAGATATTAGAGTCAAATAAGCAGCTTAAAAATAAGCTTAAAAATGTTGAAGCTGAATATAAGAACAGATTTTTTAATTCGGTTGTTCTTAATGTGGCTTTGATTATACTTATTGTGTTAATTATCGTAATAACCAATAACAGTAAAAATGTCAATGTTTTGAATTATAAAAACAGGCTTGATGCAGAGTATACTTCAAAGGAAAATGATTTGGCAGCGTGGGAAGAGGAGTTAGAAGAAAGAGAAAAGTTGTTAGAAAGCGATGACGCGGAATAAACTTTTTGATGAAGGAGGCAATGTAACATGGGAAATTTAAAAATATTAGTGGTTGATGATGAAAGTAGAATGAGAAAGCTTGTTAAGGATTTTCTTGTGAAAAAGGATTACACTGTTGTTGAGGCTGCAAATGGCGAGGAGGCTCTTGATATCTTTTATGAACAGAATGATATAAGTCTTATTTTACTTGATGTTATGATGCCTAAGCTTGATGGATGGCAGGTGTGCCGTGAGATAAGAAGAGAGTCTAAGGTGCCAATCATAATGCTCACAGCGAAATCTGAGGAACAGGATGAGCTTTTAGGATTCGAACTTGGCGTGGATGAATATATTACAAAGCCATTCAATCCTAAGATTTTAGTGGCAAGAGTTGACGCTATTCTCAGAAGAACCAACAGTACATCCATGGAAGAGATAATAAAGGCAGGCAACATAGAGATAGATAAAACCGCACATGTTGTTAAGGTGTGTGGCAATATTGTAGAATTAAGCTTTAAGGAATTTGAACTGCTTGTATATTTTGTTGAGAATAAAGGAATTGCATTATCAAGAGAAAAGATACTGAACAATGTATGGAATTATGATTATTTTGGTGATGCCAGAACAATTGACACCCATGTAAAAAAGTTACGTGCAAAATTAACTTCGGAAGCGGATTACATAAAGACTATCTGGGGTATGGGGTACAAATTTGTGGTAGAGGAATAGATGCAGCATGAAACACTCATTAAGGTTACGATTAACAGTTATATTTTGTATTATGACAGCAACAGGTATGCTTATCAGCTGGTTTGTTAATGTTGCATTTTTGGAAAAATATTATACAGAAAAAAAGATAGAGGACTTGGTTGATATATACAGCCGGGTCTCTTCGTCTTTTTCAGATGATGGAAATATTAGCGATAAAAATAGAGAAGAACTGTTCATTGCATGTGAAAAGGATAATGTATCAATTATTGTCGTAAATTATTCTATGGTTGTGAAGTTTGTTGCAGGATATGATATGGGAGATTCAGAGCTGCAAAAACGTATTGGTGATATTATTTTCAACGACAGTGGAGAGACGGGCTTTATTATCAATGAGAGTGACGATTATACAATTCAGATTGTAACTGATGAGAATACAAGCGTTGAATATATTGAAATGTGGGGAGATATGCAGAATGGTAACATATTCGTAATGAGAACCACGATTGAAAGTATTAGAGAAATCGTAAAGGTTTCCAACGGCTTTTATGCCAATGTTGTATGGCTTGTGCTTATTTTATCAATAGTTATAACGGTTATTACTACAGTTAACTTTACGAAGCCTATTTTAAATTTGGTGCATATTTCAGAAAGAATGTCAAATTTGGAATTTGATGTAAAGTACAAATCTGATTCGGAGGACGAGCTTTCGGTACTTGGAAATAGTATGAATAAGTTGTCCGAAAAACTAGAATCTACGATTTCAGAGCTGAAAACAGCTAATTTGGAGCTGCAGAAGGATATTGAAGAGAAGAATGAAATAGACAAAATGCGAAAGGAGTTTGTGTCAAATGTTTCTCATGAGCTAAAGACACCTATTGCTCTTATACAGGGCTATGCTGAAGGCCTTAAGGAAGGAATAAATGACGACCCTGAGAGCCGTGAGTTTTATTGTGATGTCATCATTGATGAGGCCAATAAAATGAACAAGATGGTTATGAAGCTTATAACTCTTAATCAGATTGAATCAGGCAATAGCAAAATAGAAATGGAAAGATTTGATATTATAACACTTATTGATTCGGTTTTGAATTCAGCATCAATATTGTTGAAGGAAAAGGATGCCAATGTATTTTTTGATAACACGGGAAGTATTTATGTGTGGACCGACGAATTCCAAACACAGGAAATCATTACCAATTATCTTAGTAATGCCATTAATCATCTTGATGGTGAGAGAAATATTAAGGTTACGGCTGAAAGAATTGATAAAAATGTCAGAGTTTCTGTGTTTAACAGTGGCGAACATATTCCGCAAGAGGATATTGACAAAATTTGGGATAAATTTTACAAGGTTGACAAGGCACGTACAAGAGAATATGGCGGAAGCGGTATTGGTTTGTCAATCGTAAAGGCTATTGCAGAATCTCTTGATATGAAATGTGGCGTAAGCAATGTGGAAGGCGGAGTGGAATTTTTTGTTGAAATGGAATGCGAAATCTATTGAAGTTTCCACACAAAAATGGTAAAATACTAATAATATTATGAGTAGTATGTGAAAGGAATAAGCCATGAAAAAACGAGCTTTATTATTATTTGTGATTATAGGTGCGTTTTGTCTGTCCGGCTGTCAAAGAATTGAACTGGATGACTCTGTGGAGGACGCATATGTTGAATATGCGGTTAATGCAGTTATTAATCATGATAAGAATAATATGTTAAAGATGGAGCGGGTAGTAATTGAAACAGAAGATGAAACCGAATGGATATCAGATGATATGATGAATAATGATAATTCGCAAGCTTCTGGCTCGGATTCATCATCTCTTATTTCGGAGATGGAGTATGTAAGCTTCGAAAAAGCTCTTGGAACAGATGCATTAAGTGTCAAGGTCAAGGGAATTAAGGAATGTTCTTCGTATCCCGAGAGTACAGGTGATGAGCTTGCATTTGTTGTAACCGCTTCAACCGGTAGCAGACTCGTTGTTGTTGAGATGGAGATAACTAATATTTCAGGAAGTTCAGTCACATTGGATACAACCAATGGCTATTCATTTAAAGGAATCATCAATGGTGTGGTAAGGACTAATGCTTTATTGGCATTTGACTATTCATTAAACAATTGTACTCACGTTATAAATGCAGGAGACACACTAAAAACGGCTCTTATATACGAGCTTAACAATGAACGTGTGGCAGAGGTGAGTAAGGTTGTTATTTCAGTGACAAGAGATGGTTCTACATACAATGTAAGTGTAAAATAAAGTGAAAAATATACATTCAAGGAGGACAAGTTATGGATACAAATATTTTGCTTGAGAACGGTACAAATGAGTTGGAGGTGTTAGAGTTTACTATTGCGGGAAATAGCTACGGTATTAATGTTGCTAAGATTCGTGAAATAATACCATATCATCCGGTTACGATAGTTCCTAATTCTCATCCGTGTATCGAAGGTATTTTTATGCCAAGAGACATAATGATAACGGCTATTAATCTTCCTAAGTACCTTAATCTTAGAGAAAATGAAACATATACTAACGATATGATGATTATTACTAATTTCAATAAATTAGATATAAGCTTTCATGTTGATAAGGTTATCGGTATTCACAGAGTATCCTGGGCTGATATTATTACACCGGATAATACTATTAACACAGCTGATTCAAGTATTTCAACAGGTGTTGTGAAGATTGGTGAAAAGCTTATTATTATTCTTGATTTCGAAAAGATTGTAACAGATATTAGTCCTGAGACAGGTTTAAAGGTATCTGATATTGATAAGCTGGGTGTCAGAGACAGAAGTGAAGCTCCTGTTCTTACAGTTGAGGATTCACCACTTCTTGGTAAGCTTATCAGAGATTCCCTTACAAGAGCCGGATATACCAATATTATTACTGCTTCTAATGGACAGGAAGCTTGGGATATGCTTAATAAGTTTAAGAATGAAGGCAATGCATTGAGTAAGGTTAAATGTATCATTACAGATATTGAGATGCCGATTATGGATGGTCACAGACTTACTAAGCTTGTGAAGGCGGATAACGTTCTTAAAGATATACCACTTATTATATTCTCTTCTCTTGTTAATAGCGAGATGAGATTGAAGGGTGAAGCACTTGGTGCAAATGCCCAGCTATCTAAGCCGGAGATTGGACAGCTGGTAGAGCTTATTGACGGACTTATTAAATAATATAAAACAGGAATGGATGACACGATGGATAATACAAATTTCTTTGATAAATTAGATAATGCTAAAATGGTTTTAATCGGGATTGGTAAAGGATTTTCTAAAGGCCATGACAATGATAAGCTTGTAGAATATTATAATAAGCTTGTTGACTTTTTGGCTGAAAAGGATTATTTCGTTGTGAATATTTCTAATGAGAATAATATCAAAAAAAGTAATTTTGATATGACTAAGGTTGCTATTCCACTTGATGAAGATGTGCCGGAAGAGGACAATGAAAAGCAATGGAATGAATACACTAAATGGTTACAGCAGACCTTAAATAAGGATTTGTTTTTGTTGGAGCTGGGTGTGGGCTTTGATATGCCAACAATGGTTCGTTGGCCGTTTGAAAAGATAGCTAAGCTTAATAATAAAGCATTTTTGTATAGGGTAAATGAGAATTTTCCGCAGTTACCAGATGATATAGGTGATAAGGGCGAGTCGGTTAAGATGACAGTTGGAGAATTTTTAGATACAATTCATAAAGAAAGGTTTGGAAATTAACGTGAAGGATACTACAAGCGAAGATTATCTTGACAGTCTTTTAAACTCAATAATGAATGGTGGAAATACAAGCTCAGGTTCAGAAGATATGGATATGTTTGACGACTCTGTAAATGATATGGAGAATAATGAACAGGATGATTTCTTTGGTGATATTGAGGATGAGTTGTTTGGAGAGATTTCTGACAATGGCGTTGCTATAATTGATGACGATGATTATTTTGAAAAGGAAATATCTGATGAAGAATTATTCGATTTGGATGAGGATATTATGTCAATCATTGACAATGCACCTGAGAAAAAGCAGGATGTGAAAGAAAAGGCTGATGCTCCTGAGCCTGTTGTGGAAGAAACGGAAGCTGAAAAGATACATGAAATTATAAAAGAAGAGCAAAAGGAAGTAGATGTTGAAGATGCAATTGCGGCAAATGACAGCGCTGTAGATGATAATTTACAGGGCTTACTTGACGTTATGGGCATTGATGAAAAGGAAGAAAGCGATGCTCCTATGGAGGAGCCTAAGAAAAAGGAAAAGAAGAAGTTATTTGGTAAAAAGAAAAGCAAAAAGGCATCAAAGGAAGATATCGTTGAGGAACAGCCGGAAAATAGCGAATTTGTCGATATAGCTGAGTTGGATTTTGGAGGGCTTGATTTGTCAACCGACAATTCTGCGGTGTCACCTATGGATGGTGGTTTGGAGAGCTTTGGTAATTTTGACTTTGATATGTCTGGTGATGATGATTTATCAGAGATGTCTGATATGGCAGCAATGCCGGAAAGTGGAGCAATGTCCGGTTTTGGAGTAATGCCGGATTTGGACAGTGATGAGCCGGTAGAGCCTGGAAAGTCAGATTTTTATTCATTTGATGCTGATGATGATTTTGACGAGGACGAAGACAATTCAAATAAAAAGGGGAAGAAGGGTAAAAAGAAAAAACAGAAGAAAGAGAAAAAAGCCAAGGAAAAAAAAGTAAAGACTTCAAATAAGGCAACAAAAGTAAAGAAAGAAAAGAAAAAGAAGGAAAAAGAGCCTGATGAAATAATTAAAATATCAAAGGGATTTGTTTTGTTTGCGTTTACTGTTGTATTTGTATACATATTCTCAGTTATATTTGGAGGAGATTATTATACATATAACAAGAAGGTCTCAGATGCAACGAAGGAGTATGTGAATAAGAATTATTCAGTTGCATATGATACAATATTTGGTCTTGAAATGAAGAAGGATGATGATGAGGAATTATTCAATCAGATTCAGACTGTTATGTTTGTTAATCGACATTATGAGGCTTATGAGAGTCTTATCAGAATGGACGAGTATGAGCAGGGGCTTTATTCATTATTAAAGGGCATAAAGATGTTTGACAAGTATCAGAATGAAGGCAGGAAGCTTAACTGTTATGATGATATGCAGACGGTACTTGGCTGGATAGACAGAGGTTTGCTTGAGACCTATGGATTGACAGAAAGTCAGGCAAGAGAACTGAATCTTTTAAATAATGATGATAAGTTAGCTTACGAGGTTGCTGTTATAGCTCAGGAGGCCAGGGAAAAAGCAGAAGCAGAGGCAAAGGCTTTGGAAGAAGCAGCAAAAGAGGCGGCAAAGCAGGAAGAGAACGTAACAGAATAGAAACATAAAGGAAGTATATTAAAATGATAGCTATTATAGATTATGATGCAGGTAATTTGAAAAGCGTTGAGAAGGCGTTTGCGTATATAAAGGAAGAATGTGTTGTTACAAGAGATAAGGAAGTTATCTTAAACGCTGACAAGGTTGTATTACCAGGTGTAGGAAGCTTTGGAGATGCTATGGAAAAGCTTCATAAGTATGATTTGGTAGATACTATTAAAGCAGTGGTTGACAAGAAAACACCATTTCTTGGTATTTGTCTCGGTTTGCAGCTTCTGTTTGAGGAAAGTGACGAGACACCGGGAGTGAAAGGACTTGGTATTCTGAAAGGTAAAATAAAGAGAATACCTAAGGTGGGAGACCTTAAGGTTCCTCATATGGGCTGGAATTCCTTAAAGCTTAGTGGTGACGGTAAGCTGTTTAAGGGAATACCGGACGGAGAATACGTATATTTTGTACATTCCTACTATCTTGAAGCAGAAGATGAAGGCATTGTAAAGGCGTCAACAGAGTATTGTACACATATTCATGCATCAGTTGAGCAGGATAATGTATTTGCATGCCAGTATCATCCTGAGAAGAGCAGTGATGCAGGACTTTTAATGCTTAAGAATTTTGCAAGCTTATAGTCAGATAAGAATATAATCTATGATTTGGAGGAATTATGTATACAAAAAGAATTATCCCTTGTTTAGATATAAATAATAACAGAGTTGTAAAGGGAACAAACTTCGTTAATTTAAGAGATGCCGGCGACCCTGTTGAGGTAGCAAAAGCCTATGACAAGGCCGGCGCAGACGAATTAGTGTTTCTTGATATTACCGCATCAAGTGATGCAAGAAAGACAGTTGTTGATCTTGTTCGTGATGTTGCGGCAAATGTATTCATACCATTTACAGTTGGTGGTGGTATCAGAACAGTTGATGATTTTAAAGAGCTTTTAAGAGAGGGCGCAGATAAAATATCTGTTAATTCAGCAGCTATTATGAATCCGAACTTGGTTTCTGAGGCTGCGGATAAGTTTGGCTCACAGTGCGTTGTTGTGGCAATTGATGCCAAGCGCAGAGCAGACGGAAATGGTTGGACTATCTACAAGAATGGCGGACGAGTTGATATGGGCATCGACGCTGTTGAATGGGCTATGAAGATGGATAAAATGGGCGCCGGTGAGATTCTTCTTACAAGTATGGATTGTGATGGAACGAAGGCCGGCTATGATATTGAGCTTACGAAAATTATTTCTGAAAATGTTTCAATACCTGTTATTGCATCAGGTGGGGCAGGTACAAAGGAGCATTTCTATGATGCATTGACAGAAGGAAAGGCTGATGCAGTATTAGCAGCATCATTATTTCACTACAAGGAATTGGAAATAATGGATTTGAAGTCATACTTGAATGATAAAGGAGTATCAGTGAGATTATGCCAGCAATAAGCAACGATTGGCTTGAGTATTTAAATGATGAATTTAAAAAGCCTTATTATAAAGAATTGTATAATAAAGTAAATAATGAATATAGTCAGCAGGTAATTTATCCGCCTGCTGACGACATTTTTAATGCATATCATTTGACACCTTTATCGAAGGTAAAGGTGGTAATTATAGGGCAGGACCCTTATCACAATATTAACCAGGCTCATGGACTTTGCTTTTCAGTTAAGCCTGAGGTAGAGATACCACCTTCGTTAGTGAACATTTACAAGGAGTTAAATGATGACCTTGGATGTAAGATTCCAAACAACGGCTATCTTGTCAAATGGGCAAAGCAAGGGGTATTGATGCTTAATTCAGTGCTTACTGTTCGCGCTCATCAGGCGTTTTCACACAAGGGGATTGGCTGGGAAAAGTTTACAGATGCAACAATTGAAGCATTAAACAAGCAGGACAGACCAATAGTTTATCTTCTTTGGGGCAAGCCTGCACAGGATAAGGTTAAGAAGGTTGATAACCCAAAGCATTTGTTGCTTAAAGCACCTCATCCAAGTCCGTTATCAGCTTACAGAGGTTTTTTTGGATGTAAGCATTTTAGTCAGGCCAACGAGTTTTTGGTGAAAAATGGGATGGAACCGATTGATTGGCAGATTGAGGATGTGTAGGTGAGAAGAGGTTGAAGATAGTTATAGTTGATGACGAGATGTTGGTTTGTGATGCTGTTGGTTAAAATCAATGATTTTTGGTCTATGAAAAAAAATGTTGCTGTCAGATACTTGTTTTTTTGAAAAGTGAGTATCTGGGGTGTTAATTATTTTGTATAGACCCAAAAACAAGCTTTTTACTTGTAAAATGACAAAAAATAGTATCTCAGGAATAGTTTTTCTTGCATAGACCGCCGCGCCATAATAAAAATCATAAAAGGGATAAAATGCATAAAATGTATAAAAGGCATAAAATGCATAAAATGTATAAAAAGTGAAAAACACTCAAAAACCATC
>CAYWDL010000015.1:0-17452 GCA_964457015.1 uncultured Roseburia sp.
CTTCCAATAAATCTAAGTCGATTTCATGGATAAAGTTACAGTTTACGATGCCGGAAACATTGGATGTACCAAGGTCTCCTTCGTGTAAGCGTCCGATAATGTTTTCCTTCTGGTGAAGGTAGAAGCACTGGATTCTTGGGTTTTTGTATGTTTCCGCATATTTCATATCAAGCTCCATATCAATGACGATACACTCTTTTTCGTAAGTGCGGTTATTGGTGTCGGTGTGAAGAGTAGGGCATATACACATACCGGAAGAGTCTGAAGCTATTCCATGACCGAAAGAATATTGGTTTGGTATGATATCCAGTCCGCCCCAACCACTTGGAATTGCTAAATCATTATAGTCTAAGTTTAAATGAATGATATCACCCATCCAAGGACTTTCCTCTAATTTATTCTCAATCCATTGTCCATACTCTTTTCCGTTATCATTGGTATACTTTTCATATACCTTATGGGTAACGTTTACATTGTAATTGAAATCAGAATTTGAGTAGTGCTCAAGTCTGTCAAAACGTAAAAGTATATAATCAGTTTCTCTGAACCTTGGCATATTTTGCCATTCAATAGTAAATGTTAAATGTATTCTGCCATTTTCTTCATCGTATTCTGTAATTAAGGTTTCCTTGATGTTTGAATTCTCACAAGCTGAGTACATTTGATTTTTGTTGAATTTATCGTTATCCTTAAAATAGTCAACTCCATCAAACTCAATACTGTCAACCTGATTGATATCTATCAGCTCCTTGAAGGAGTATTTGTCATAGGTTTTGCTTTCGTATTTCTCAAAGCCCTCTATAAGGGAAGAATTTTCAACAACCTTGATGATATCACCATTTTTCATTACAACATTAAGTGTTTTAGGAATTACCTTGTTGTAGAATAATATGCCGGCTCTTGAAACGGACATATCAAAACCATTCACGTTGAAAGCTATGCTTTCCGTTGTATCACCTAAGTCAAAGTAATGACAAATCTTGTTATATACGTTTTCGGTTCCAGTTATGGAAAAGTCATCAGTTCTATCATTAACTGATATGTATATGGAAGGCTTGTCGGCTTCGTCTGGTGCAATACTGAAATACACATACGCATATATTTTATCAGGATTGTCTTTATCCTGTTCGTACTCTATATGAATATCTCCACTACCGTCCACCATAAGATAGCAGTAATAATCGTCCCATCCCGGGTCATAGGCTCCGTAGCATTGAAGTGTTGAGCCGTGGTCTGTAATGTCATAAGTAACCTCAGGCTTACCATTGCTTTCAATAGTAAACATACAGCACCCGTCACCGGTTACACTATCATAATATTTCTTTGTAAGTGTAAATGTAAAATCGCCTACAGTTGCCACATCATTGCAATCCTCAAGCAATTCCTTGTACTGGGCTCTCAAATCAGAGCGGTCATACCAGCCATCAGGCCTCTTATAATTAATTACCATTAGAATTGTTGTAGCTGATACAACTAATATAACTGCCAGGCATGCTACAAGGAAAACCTTATTTTGATAAAAAGCGATTCCCTTGCTTGCTTTTTTGTAGGCTCTATCTGCTGAATTCTTGATAGAGCTAGCATAAGCTGTACTGTACAAATGCTTTCTAAGCAGAAAAGAAAGTACAATTCCTAATCCTATTGCAGGGATGGCAAATATTATCATCATCGGAGTAGTTACTGAGTTTGCAGTTTCCAGTTGGGAGCTCAGTATATTATTCACAATAGGTAATGCTCCCAAAAGACTTCCAAGAAGGAATGGAACCATATACAACGCCTTGGCTAAAAGTGGTATACATGCAGCAATTATTGTATTTAAGATAAAATACTTATATATGGCTGCCAACAATATCGCCATAAGCATAATTGCAAAGATACCTTTGAAATAAAACTTGATTGCGCCTTCTTCTGACTTGATTTCGTAAAATAAAGAGGAAGGAGTGGTTTTCAGGTATGCAATGATACTTAATGTAATATAAGTAAAAATTGTTCCAAAAACAGTTATTATATTTGGAATAGTCATTTCAAATATCTTCTGTCTAGGAGATACAGCAACGCTCTCTGTTAAAAACATTGTGCTTGAGCTGCCTGTAAAT
This sequence comes from uncultured Roseburia sp., assembly GCA_964457015.1. Lineage (GTDB taxonomy): Bacteria > Bacillota > Clostridia > Lachnospirales > Lachnospiraceae > SVEL01. Next base: position 2,097 of record CAYWDL010000015.1, read on the forward strand.
ACACCGAAGCCCGCCATCATAATAATGCAACCAAGAGCAGAATAGTTTGTTAAAATAAGAACAAAAACGCCTGCCAATGTAATTCCAAAGCTAAGAAGCAAATTACCCGCAAAGCCGTCACTATATTTAATTAATTTAAATGACTTAATTATATTTTTCATAATAAAGGTCTCTCGCTTTCGTACTTAATAATGGCAACACTTATCTGTGAAAGTGTAGGGGTTTCAGTTGCAATATCCAGGCCGGCAAGCTTATCAAGGTTTGAAGCGTCACACAAGCCCTCGTAGCCGTAATCATTAGCTTCAAATCCCATAAGGAACGTTTTAGCTTTTTCAGCTTCCTGAGGCTCACCCTTAACTAGGATGTACTTTTCCTTCAAATCTTCTACGAAGCCCGCTTCAGCAATCTTGCCGTTAGCTATGAAGATGGCATAGTCTGTAGCATTTTCCATATCGGCAATATTATGTGTTGAGAACAATACGCTTCTCTCGCCATCGCCCTCATCGATGTATGTGCGAAGGTGCTCGCAGAATTTGGTACGTGCCATTGGGTCCAGTGGTGAAGTAGGCTCATCTAGAAGAAGAAGCTTGGTATCTCTGGCAAAAGCACTTGCAAGAGCTGCTTTCATCTTCATACCATCTGAAAATGTTAGTATTCGTTTTTTCTTTTCGTTTAGTCCCCACTCATCGCATAAGGCTTCGTACTTTTCCTTAGAAAAATTGTCATATAAAAGCTCGTTTGCAGTTCCCATGCTATTCAATGTCCAGCTATGTAAAAAGTAATTGTGGCTGCTTACATAGCCAATGTTATTCTGAATAGCTTCAAAATTTTTCTCATTATCAAAGTAATAAATCTCGCCCATGGAGTACCCCGAGCTATTCAGGATTTTTCTGTCTATACCGGAAAGAAGTCTTAAAAGACTTGTTTTGCCGGCGCCGTTCTCGCCGATTAAGGCCACCGAGAACCCCTTTGGGATATCCAAGTGTTCAACTTCTATATAAATTCCTTTGTCATATTGCTTTGCAACATTTTTTATTGTAAGTATTGGTGTGATTTCCATAAACATCCTCCCTCGAACTATTGATTATCAGCCAAAAGCAATTCTAATGTCTGAATTAATTCCTCATTTGACATGCCTGCTATTTTTGCAGCGGATATGGCATTTTGCAAATGCTCCTCCGTCTTTCTAAGATGCTGTTCGCGAAGCATCTCGCTGTCCTGTGCATTTACGTAGTATCCTTTGCCCTGCATGGCAGTTACAAGCCCTTGTCGTTCTAATTCTTCATATGCTTTCATTGTTGTTATTACGCTGATGCGCAAATCCTTCGCCAAACCTCTAATAGATGGAAGAAATTCACCCTGCTTTAGCTTGCCTGATAAAATATCCTCCTGAAACTGAGTGGCAATCTGCTGATAAATCGGAATGTTTGAATTTTGCAGTATTTTCATGTATTTACATCCTCCTTATCTGTATTGAACTGTTTATATAAGTGCTATAGGCAACTGTATATAACTGTTATCAACTGTTTATATGTTATATATACAGTATAAACAGAAATGTGTCAAGAGGAAATTTTATTTTTTTAGGGATTGTGTTTGGATTATGCTTGGTTTGGTCTTGGTTTTGAAGATGGTTTGATGATGGTTTGAAGATGGTTTTGAAGATGGTTTGATGATGGTTTGTGTGGGCGGTATATGCAGAAAAATTATACACATATACCGAAATCTTCTTGATAATTTAGGCTTTTTCGGCACATATAAGAAGTTTATTTTGTCAGGTACTCTTTTTTCTTTTTTGAAGTACCCAAGCAACAATTTTTCTTATATGTGCCGATTTCCAGCATCTTTTATAGAAAATTTCGGTACGGTTGATGTTTATTTCTACATATACCGTCAAGCATATATATTTTCTATTTTCAACAGCATTAACAGCATATTTTTCATTTATCGCCCTGCTGGTGCATACTAAAAATATAATTTTGCCAACTGAAGAATAGGAAATAAGTACTATAGATTTATAGCGAATTATGTTATAATATAAGTGTATGCTACTGAAGGAAGCACGGTTCATACATATGCAATAGAAAAGGGCATAAAGTGGAGTGCGTGGACGGAGTAAAATGTTGAGTCAGACTGTTGACACACAGAAATAAGTAAAGTATAATTTAGTTAATCGTAAATTACTAAATTATACTTTACTTATTTGTGGCATCGGATATTTATATAAAAGGGGTGAAATATATGTTTATTGGAAGAAATAGAGAATTGGCAGAGCTTAATCGTTTATATAATACTGATAGATTTCAGTTTCCGGTTATATATGGGCGCAGAAGAGTTGGTAAGACTGCCCTTATTAATGAGTTTATAAAGGATAAGGACGTTATTTATTTTACAGGAATTGAGACTAGCGAAAAGCAAAATCTTGAAAATTTTAGCAAAGCTATACTGATGTATGAAACCGGTATAGAATCTGAAAGTATATTCGCATCATTTCAGGCTGCGTTGGAGCATGTGTTTAGGCTGGCGGAAAATAAGAGACTTATACTGGTAATTGACAAATATCCTTATGTGGCAAAGGCATCAAAGAGTCTGGCATCGGTTTTGCAGATGCTAATAGATAGAAATAAGGATAATTCCAAGTTGTTTTTGATACTTTGTGGTTCGTCTATGTCTTTTATGGAGAATCATATCCTTGCATACAAGGCTCCGTTGTATGGTAGGAGAACAGCACAGTTTAAGCTTTTGCCATTTACATTTGAAGAGACGGCAGATTATCTTGAAGGAATGGATATATATGATAAGGCATTGATATATGGTATGGTTGGAGGTACGCCACAATATCTTTTGCAGGTGGATAGGAATGCATCTGTGGCAGATAATGTAAAAAGCATATTCCTTAATCCAAATTCATTTTTGTATGAGGAGCCCAACAATTTGCTAAAGCAGGAGGTCAGAGAACCAGCAATATATAATGCCATTATCCTTGCTATAGCCAGCGGACATACGAAGATGTCAGAGATATCTACCAAGGTAGGTGAGGAGACAAGTGTCTGCGTAAATTATATAAAGAATTTAATTTCTCTTGGAATAGTAAAAAAGCAGACTCCATATGGAGTGGATAATGCAAGAAAAACCATTTATCTTATAGAGGATAATATGTTTAGGTTTTGGTATAGATTTATTATGAAGAATACTTCTGCCATAGCACGGGGAGCCTATGAGCTTGTTTATAGCAATATTGAGCCTTATTTTGCTGATTTTATGGGAGCAGTCTTTGAGGAAATGTGTACTCAGTATTTGTGGAAACAGTTAATTGAAGGTAAAAGTGAGGTTCAGTTTGCTGATATTGGAAGATGGTGGGGAGCTAATCCGATTACACGTAAACAGGAAGAGATAGATATAATGGCCGCTGATGATAATGGAAATGTTATTTTTGGAGAATGTAAATGGAATAATGAGAAGGTGGACCTGGCAGTGCTTGAAAAGCTCATTGCCAGAGGAGAATTGTTTAATTATACCGGGAGATATTATTATTTGTTTTCAAAATCCGGATTTACAAAGGGTTGTGTGGATAGGGCACAGGAGATTGGAAATGTAAGATTGGTTTTATTTGAGGAAATGGTGTGATGTTTTAGGTAATCTATTATTTTAACTTTGCAAATAAAGCTAAAAAGTTAAAATTAGTGTAAGGAGGCTATTTATGAATTGTGAAACTTATCTTAACTTTGCAGGATTTCAATGCCTGGAGAATTTAAATCACAGCACACTAGACCTATATCTTTCAACCTGCGGTATTCAGAACTGTGTAGGTGGGCACAGGTTTGGCCCGGGAGTGAGAGATTCATATATATTACACTTTATCAGCGATGGTAAGGGGGTATTTAAATGTCATGGAAGGACATATGAATTATCTAGAGGAGACGTGTTTTTGGTCAAGCCTGATACAGAAGTGTATTACGAGGCAGATGAGCACAATCCTTGGTCTTATATGTGGGTTGGCTTTAACGGAATAAAGGCGGCATCGTATCTTGCATCGGCGGGTCTTGAGGGCGAGACTGTTACTACAAAGTGTGAGAATACGCCAATTATATTTTCGTGTATTCAGCAAATGATTATGTACAGACATTTGACACTTGCCAATGAGCTAAAGAGGGAGTCTGCGCTTTTGCAGATATTGTCCGTGCTTATGGAGGAGTATAAGGATACATTACCTAAGGAAGAGAGGTACGATTATCCGTATCAGATATATGTGGAGCAGGCCATAGATTATATACAGCGTAATTTCAAAAGTAATATTAAAATCAATGATTTGGCGTCATACATTGGCATTGACAGAAGCTATCTTGCCAATACATTTAAGAGTGTGACAAAGCTGTCGCCGCAGGAATACCTGATGAATTACAGGATGGAGCAGGCGAAGAATATGCTTAAGAATACAGATATGAAGATTGGCGATGTGGCAGAGGCTGTGGGATATCATGACCCGCTGACATTTTCTAAGATGTTTAAAAAGTCGGTTGGGGTGAGTCCTAGTGAGTATAGGGATGATAATTAAATATTATGTGATGAAATGTGGGATATGGATTTTCATATCTCACATTTTTGCATATAAGGCTACACAAAAGACCATTCATAATTCGATGCCTAAACCCTAAAATACAAATAGATAACAACAATAGGCGAAGTACACCGGAGAAAGGAAATTAGTGTGAAAAATCACACTGATGTGCTGATTTTTCACACGGCTTTTTGTGCCGAAGCGTCACAAAATAGCCTTGATGCGACAACAGAAATCGCTATGCGACTTTCTGTTGCGCGATTCCTACGCTACGCTTTGGAATGGAGATTATTATGGTCATTAAAAAGCTGAAAAGATTAACAATTATTTTAGTAATGAGTTTGACAGTGATTGCATTGTGCAGCTGCTCAAAGGATGAAAGCAAAAGACAAGAAGAGACAAAAAAAGAGAATGATAAGGAGCCTGCAGCAAAGGGATTTGTATATACAGATGGCGCAGAGCTTACAGCTTTAAAGGAGGTTTCATCACCCGATGGTAAGGTAGTAGCGACTATACTTAAAGCAGATGATGGCAGATACTTCTATGCGGCATCCAATGATGGTGCCACTGTTATCGAGGCATCGGCTCTTGGTCTTGTAACAGGTGTGGCTGATTTTACTGTTGGTGCAGAGTATATAGAGGGTGAAGTGTCAGAGGTTACTGATGAGTATGAATTGTTGAACGGTAAGCATGATGGTGAGATTAAGGATGTTTGCAATCAGTATACATTTACGCTGAAGAAGGATGATAAAGAATTAATTGTTAATATGAGAGTGTATGATGATGGCATTGCGTACAATTATGCCATGAACGAGGGAACAACGGTCAAGAAGGAAGCAAGTGAATTTGTATGTGTGGACGATTCTGTTCTTTGGTCCTATACGCAGCCAAATGTTACATATGAAGGCACATATACAAAGACAACCATGAAGGCTGTGAAAAATGCATCAGCAACCTACACTATACCTTCATTAATCCAGACATCGGACAATTGGATATTGCTTACGGAGGCTTCGGTATTTGATGATGAGGAAAGCTATGCGTCTTCTTTCCTAAAAACTGTAGCAGGCAGCAAGAATTTGCAGTGGACATTTGGTGATGGTCAGACAAGTGCGGTAGTGATGAAGAAAGCGTTTGAGACACCCTGGAGAATCGCCATCATTGCAAGCGAATTGAACACATTGGTTAACAGTGACATTGTAACAAGTGTTTGTGCTGATGCTTACGATACAGATTATAGCTTTGTAAAGCCTGGTAAGCTGGCGTGGTCATGGTGGTCATCAACAGGCGATAATCCTATTGCATTTGAGCCTCAGTATGACTATATTGACTTTGCGGCAGAGAATGGTTGGGAGTACGTTTGTCTTGATTATGGCTGGGTTCTCTGGGATGATTACAAAAATAAGGTTAAGGAATTAGTTGATTACGCAGATGAAAGAGGCGTTGGAATATGGCTTTGGTACGGTGTAAATAATGTTGGTCACAGTGCAACAGGGGCATATCCAAAGTATTCGTTATTAAATGAAGAGACTATCCGCACAGAGATGGAATGGGCAAAGAGCATTGGTATCAAGGGCGTGAAGGTTGATTATTATGAAAAGGACAATCAGCTTGCCATGAATCAGATGTATCTTCTTGCCAAGATTGCAGCGGACAATCAGCAGATGGTGCTGTTCCACGGTTGTACTAATCCCGGTGGTGAGAATAGAACATTTCCAAATGTTTTGTCCTACGAGGCAGTATACGGTGCAGAGTATTATAAATGGCGTACAGAGCCATCAACAGCAAATGTAATTACATATTTATTCACAAGAAATGTTGTGGGCTCAGCAGACTTTACTCCAACAGCTTTACCGGTTGCCGGAATTAAGGCAACTCATGGATTTATGCTTGGTACGGCCATTTATGTGGAATCGGGTCTGGTGCATTTTGCAGAAAATATAAATGTTTACGAGGGCTATGCAGGCCTTTCCCTTATGAATGATATGCCTGTAACATGGGATGAGACAGTTGTATTAGAGGGAATGCCAGGTGCATATGGCACAGTGGCAAGACGAGCAGAAAATGATTGGTATCTTGCTGCACTTACAGTTACATCAAGAACAGCAGAGCTTGATTTATCCTTCTTAGAGGATGGCAAGATATATAACGCATACATATATAAAACAAATGACGAAAAGGACAATATTGCCATAGAAGTTAAGAAGGTTACAAGCAAGGATAAATTGGCAATTGAGCTTGCATCAAATGATGGTGTAGCCATTAAATTCACAACAGAAGAATTTGATTATGTAACAGCTTATGAAAAGAATTATATTTACCTTGAAGGCGAGGATGCTACATTAAGTGGTGACGCAAAGCTTTCTAATAATGCATTTAAAGACCAGTATTCATCAGGTCAAAAGACTGCGGAATACATTGGAAATGGTGCAAATAACAGTGTGACATTTACGGTGGATGTGGAAGAAGCCGGTGTGTACGAGCTGAATATATTCTACATTTCAGCCAATGACAGAAGATTTATGGTAAGCATAAATGGTGATGATGCAGGAAGAATCAGAACAGGCAAGCTTAACTCAAGTGACTGGGTATCGGTGTATAAGGAAACTATGTACGTGGAGCTTAAAGCCGGTGAAAATACAATTAAGTTTTATAATGATGAGGCATTTGCCCCAAATCTTGACAGAATATCATTGTCTAAAGCGCCTGTTAATGCTACAATAACAGTTAGTGATGAAGAAAAGGATGTCGTGGAAACAAGCCCGGGAGCTGAATATGAGTATACAATGTACGAGGCTGAGAAAGCTACAATTGGAAGCGGTGCAACCAATGAAGGACATATGGTTGGCTGGCTTGGTGGTACAGCGTATGTGGAATTTAAGAATATTGAAGTGGCAAGTGCCGGAACATATTACCTTGAGGTGTGGTATATGACAGGCGAGGATAGAGATATGTATTTCTCTGTAAATGGCGGAGAAAATATAGTTGTGAAGTGTCCTACAAGCGGTGATTATAACAGCAATCCTGCCTGTGTATATGTGGAAGTTCAGTTGAATGCAGGAAAGAACACAATCAAGGTGACAAATCCAAAGGGCTATGCACCAAACTTAGATAAGATAGGTGTATCTGTGACAGCAGTAGAGTAAACGGAGGTAAAATATGGGAATTCAGGTAAATGAAGAACAGAAGATTTTTCACTTACAGACAAAGAATGTAAGCTACATAATGAAAATAGTGGAGGACAAATATCTTGCCCATGTATATTGGGGCAAGAAAATGGAAACTCCTGATATGGAAAATGCTCAGATTAACAGATGGATTGGTTTCTCGCCAGCAGAGTGGTGCAAGCCTATAACACGTGACTTTTTATGCCAGGAATATCCAACAGGCTGTGGCACTGACTACAGAATTCCAGCCATTAGTGCCCTATATGATGATGGCAGCAGAACAGTTGAATTGGTGTATGAGAGCTATAGGGTGATGGCAGGTAAGCCGGGACTTAAAGGTCTTCCAGCAACTTATGTGGAGGACGAGACAGAAGCTGATACACTTGAGATTGTGTTGAAGGATAATGTGAAGGACATGAAGGTTGTGTTGCAGTACACAGCCTACAAGGAGCTTGATGTTATCACAAGAAATGTAAAGGTTATAAATGAAAGCGCTGCAAGAATTGTACTTGAAAAGGTTGTAAGTGCAAACGTGGATTTTGAGGATTCTAAGTTTGATATGATTACATTGCCAGGTGCGTGGGGAAGAGAGCGTCATATTGAAAGGCAGGCTATCAGAAGTGGTATACAGTCAATTGAGAGTAGACGTGGAGCCTCAAGTCATCAGTTAAATCCATTTTTTGCATTGGTATCTAAGAATGCTACAGAGGATTATGGCGATGCCTACGGATTCAACTTAGTTTACAGTGGCAATTTTACTGCTGGAGCCGAGGTTGACCAGGTGTTTAAGACAAGAGCATGGATTGGTATAAATGATTACGACTTCTCGTGGATACTTGAAAGTGGTGACAGCTTCCAGGCGCCTGAGGCAGTAATGGTGTATTCGGCACAGGGTATCGGGCAGATGTCCAGAACATTCCACAAGCTTTACAGAAAGCGTCTTGTTCGCGGAAAATATCGTGATGAGGCAAGACCTATTCTTGCGAATAACTGGGAAGGAACGTATTTTGATTTTAATGAAGAAAAGATTCTTGGACTTGCCAAGGAGGCAGCAGACTTGGGCATTGAGCTGATGGTTCTTGATGATGGCTGGTTCGGCAAGAGAAATAGTGACACATGCTCTCTTGGTGACTGGTTTGTAAATAAGGAGAAGCTTCCAAATGGTATCAGCGGCCTTGCTAAGAAGGTTAATGAATATGGTATTAAGTTTGGTTTATGGTTTGAGCCGGAGATGGTTAGTCCTGACAGCGAGCTTTACAGAGCGCATCCGGACTGGTGCATACATGTACTGGGACGTGACCGTACAGAGTGCAGATGGCAGCTTACACTTGACCTGTCAAGACAGGATGTATGTGACTATATTGTAGATTCGGTTTCAAAGGTACTTGATGAGGCAAATATAGGATATGTAAAATGGGATATGAACCGTCATATGTCAATGCTTGGTTCGGCAGGCTTGGATAGTGAGCATCAGAAGGAGATGCCTCACAGATATATGCTTGGCTTATATGATGTAATGGAGAGAATTGTAAGCTCTCATCCTGACGTGCTGTTTGAAAGCTGCTCAGGCGGTGGTGGAAGATTTGATCCAGGTATCCTTTACTATATGCCACAGACCTGGACCAGTGATGATACAGATGCAGTAGAGAGACTTTACATACAGTACGGTACAAGTCTTTGCTATCCTACAAGTGCAATGGGCTCACATGTATCCGCAGTTCCAAATCATCAGGCAGGCAGAATGACTTCCTTAAAGATGCGTGGCGATGTGGCTATGAGTGGCAACTTCGGCTACGAGCTTGATTTGATGAAGTTCAATGATGAGGAAAAGGAAGAGGTAAAGGCTCAGGTTGCGCAGTACAAGGAGCTTAGAACGTTTGTACAGGCAGCAGACATGTACAGAATTGAAAGTCCGTTTGAGGGAAATACAACTGCATGGCAGTTTATCTCAGAGGATGGCAATGATATATTTGCAGCGTACTTTAGAATTATGGCGAAGGTGAATATGGGCATTTATCGAATGAAGTTCGTTGCACTTGATGCTGATGCTAAGTATGAGGTTGTAGGCGAGGATAAGATTTATACCGGTGCTGAGCTTATGAATATCGGTCTTGTGGTTGACTTCTGGGGTGATTACCAGAGTAGGACTTGGAGATTTAGAAAGATTGAAAGATAGAGAATATGCAAAGGCAGGTCGGAATGATCTGTCTTTGTTTGCTCTAAATAGTTTTAAAAATATTGTATTAAGAGCATAATATTATTACTTCAAAGTAAATTGAAGTTTGTTTGAAGTGACTTTGAAGTTGACTTTGAAGTGGCTTTGAAGTAAAATGAAATTAGTTCAAAAAAGCTTGAGGTGATCATATGTATTTAGAAGAAATTATAGAAGATGTACAATTGGAAAGTGATAAATTCGAGTGTAAAGCTAAGCTGAATAGAGATGATATTGTAAGCTGGCTCAAGACGATAGCTGGTTTTGCCAATGCATCCGGTGGAGAGTTTTATATTGGAGTAGAAGACAAAACAAATAAATTGATAGGTTTTGATAGAATATCGGCAGATAATGAACGTAATTATTTCAATAATCAGGTAAACGAGCATCTTGTACCTAGACCACAGATGTCGATATCTTTCATTCGTTATGAAATAAAAGGAACAGAGAGATTTATCATACGTGTTAAGGTTGGCGACTCTGTTATAAAGCCAGTGATTCTAAAATATAAAAATGTTCCATCTATCTTTATGAGAAGAGATGGTTTTACAAATGGAGCAACATATGAAGAGATTATTGACATGAGTGTGAAAAGTAAAAATATGCAATATGATATTCTTACATCGGATGTAAAGTATGATGCTTCAAAATATACGATGCTTCGTGATTTTTATGCAGCACACAATGATGGAAAGGCATTGACGGAAAAAGCCTTGCAATCAATGGGATTTTATGATGAAGCGGGTATGCTTGCAAATGGAGCATTGTTGTTTGCCGATGATTACCAGGAAAAGAAAACAGAGATTCAATGTTCTGTGTTTTCTGGATTCAATAAGGGTAGTGAAAGAATTGTTACCATAAATCGATTTAATGGAAATATTATTTCAGTAATCAACTATATTATGGAATTTGTGACTCGGAGAATGAATCACTCAATGATTAAGTTAGGAGATACAAGAAAAAATATTGATGCATATCCACAGAGAGCTTTGTTTGAAGGTGTGATTAATGCGGTTGCTCATCGTGACTATTTTTTGGATGGTACACAGATTCAGGTAGATATGTTTAAGGACAGATTGGAGATTTCATCTCCAGGTAGCTTTTATAGGGGAGAGAAATTAGGTAAAACGTATGACTTGTCTGGAATTATTTCTAAAAGAAGGAATGAGCTGATTGCGTCTGTGCTTGTAAGCTGCAATGTGATGGAGGCAGCGGGGACAGGTTTTGATAAAATAGTAGAAGAATATAAAGGGGAGAAAGAAACACATCGTCCGTATATATATTCATCTTCGGACCATTTTACACTTGTGTTGCCAGACTTGACTTATGTAGATGGAGTAGAAGATAGAAGTATGCCAATACTTACGTTCGTACCAGTGGAGGACGGAACAGATTATGACGATAAGGTGATGTCATTTTGTTATTATCAGGCTCATAAAGCTTCAGAGATTGCACAGTATTTAGGAATCAGTGATTCGACTTACTTAAGAAAACAGGTGCTTGGTAATCTAGAGAAGCAGGGATATTTGGAGTCAAGTAAGATTTCAAGAGCAATGTATTTCAAGACAAATAAAGATATGGTAACAGTAAATTGACAGTGCTAGAAATGTGGGATATGGAATGACATATCCCATATTTTTACATTTTCAAAAAACACGCAAATACAGGCGTTTCAGCACCAAAAAAATGAAAACACTTTTAAATTATAATAAAGTGTGGTAGAATATAGACACATATCGAGTGGAGGCGGACGAAAGTCCTAAGTGGTTGAGAAAGGATTGTCGTATTTAAGGTGTTTTTATGAAAAGTAAGTTAAAATTAAAGGGGAAGATAATTACATATCTTTTTATGCCTATTATATTAGGCTTGATGATGGTGATTGGAGCAGCTATATTGTCGGTTAAGAATCCGCAGTTTGGTATAACTATTATGGTTCTTGCAGCGATATATGTTATTGTGTCGGTGGTGCTTTATTTTGTAAGTAAGCCGGTAATAATGAGGGATTTGGTTGAATTTGCGGTGGATTATGCCCAGATTCAGAAGAGCCTGTTGCAGGATTTGGCATTGCCTTATGGCTTGCTTGATTCGGAAGGGAAGCTTTTGTGGAAGAACACAGAGATGGCGCTTTTGCTTGCCGAGGATGAATCCACATTTGGCAAGGAATTTTTAGAAACATTTACAGAGATTACATTAGAGGAATTTAAGAAGAATGATTATGACAATACATTTAATGTTGTGTTCATGGACAAATTCTTCAGAATCGAGTGTAAGAAGATTGCAGTTAATAATTTGTTTAATACTTCCACATATTTGGAAATTAGCGACCCGGATGAATGCATTATCGCAGTTTACTTCTATGATGAGACGGAGATTAAGCGTCTCATGAAGGAAAATGTTGAAGAGAGAATGGTTTCCGGACTTATCTACATTGATAATTATGAGGAAGCCTTAGAAAGTGTTGAGGATGTAAGAAAGTCTCTTCTTGCGGCGCTTATTGAGAGAAAGATTAATCAGTTTGCTCAAGGCATTGACGGTGTTGTTAAGAAGCTTGAGAAGGATAAGTTTTACATTGCTTTTAAGTACAAGTATCTTGAGGTGCTTCAGGCAGACAAGTTCTCCATTCTTGATGAGGTTAAGACCGTTAATATTGGTAATGATATGGCTATGACTATCAGCCTTGGTATGGGTATCGGTGGTGAGACCTATGCTCAGAACAATGATTATGCAAGAACAGCAATGGACCTTGCACTTGGACGTGGTGGTGACCAGGCGGTAGTTAAGGATAGCGACAGGATTTACTACTATGGTGGTAAGTCTAAGCAGGTTGAAAAGAATACACGAGTAAAGGCAAGAGTAAAGGCTCATGCGTTGCGTGAAATGGTTGCACCTAAGGAAAAGGTAATGATTATGGGACATCAGATTGGTGATATCGATTCATTTGGTGCGGCAATCGGTCTTTACAGAGCCATGAAGAGTCTTGGCAAGAAGTCGCATATTGTTATAAATGAAGTGACAGCGTCTCTTAGACCAATGTATGAGAGATTTTTAAGTGATACAGAGTACGAGGAGGATTTATTCCTCAAATCAGAAGAGGCCATTAGCGCAATTACAAAGGATACGGTTGTTATAGTTGTTGATGTTAACAGACCTAGCAGAACAGAGTGTCCGGAGCTTCTTTCAATGTGTAAGTCGGTAGTGGTTTTGGACCACCACAGACAGACAGGAGAGGTTATTGAAAATGCTGTGCTTTCGTATATTGAACCATTTGCGTCGTCCACTTGTGAAATGGTTTCGGAAATATTGCAGTACATTCAGGACGGTATCAAACTTAAGCAGGTTGAGGCAGATGCATTGTACGGCGGTATTATGATTGACACTAATAATTTCTCGCAGAAGACAGGTGTCAGAACATTTGAAGCGGCAGCATTTTTAAGACGTAGCGGAGCTGATGTTACGAGAGTTAGAAAGCTGTTTAGAGATGATATTAAAGAATATAAGGTAAGAGCTGCGGCTATAAGCAGAGCAGAAGTATTTCTTGATAAATTTGCAATTACTGACTTTTACGCAAAGGATATTGAGAGTCCGACTGTTGTTTGTGCCCAGACGGCCAATGAGCTTTTGAATATTACAGGTGTGGATGCATCCTTTGTATTGACTGATTATGAAGGAAAGATTTATATCAGCGCCCGCTCGATTGACAATATTAATGTTCAGCTTATTATGGAGCGAATCGGCGGTGGCGGTCATATGAATATTGCCGGTGCCCAGCTTGAGGATATGGAAATATTTGATGCGAAGCAAATGCTCATAAAGACAGTAAAAACGATGGTAGAAGAAGGAGATATTTAGAATGGAAGTTATATTATTAGAAGACGTAAAGACTCTGGGAAAAAAGGGTCAGATTGTAAAGATAAATGACGGTTATGCAAGGAATTATGTGTTACCTAAGAAGCTTGGCATTGAGGCCACAAGTAAGAATCTTAATGACCTGAAGCTTCAGAATCAGAATGCGGAAAAAGTTGCAGCTCAAAAGCTTGCAGAAGCTAAGGAATTAGCAGTTAAGATTGAAGAAAAGGCTGTAGTTGTTAAGATTAAGGCTGGTGAGGGTGGAAAGACCTTCGGCTCTGTGTCAACAAAGGAAATAGCAGCGGAATTTAAGAAGCAGTTTGGATTTGAAATTGACAAGAAGAAGATGGTGCTTGATGAGCCAATTAGAACAATGGGCTCACACATTATTCAGGTCAAGGTACACAAGGATGTAACAGCGAAATTAACAGTAAAGGTTCAGGAAGCATAAGGCTTGCTGAAATTGTAAGGGTAAAAACTTATGGATGAATCACTTATTAAAAGGGTAATGCCCCACAGTACAGATGCTGAGAAGTCAGTAATTGGCGCCATGCTTATCGACAGCGAAGCGGCTCAGGTTGTATCTGAAATACTTGTTAAGGATGATTTCTATGGAAAGCAGTATGGTATCCTTTATGATGCAATGATTTCATTGTATTCGGAAGGAAAGCCAATTGACCTTGTAATGCTTGAGAACAAGCTTAAGGAGAAGGAGGTTTCTCCGGAGCTTAGCAGCATTGAGGTTGCAAAGGAAATCTTTAATCAGGTATTTACATCTGCCAATGTGAAGCATTATGCCAATGTAGTTAAAGAAAAATCAACACTTAGAAAGATTATAAAGATAAATGAAGAGATTACAAATCAGTGTTATCTTCAAAAGAGCAGTCTCGAAGAGATATTAAATACAACTGAGAAGAAGATATTTAATATTGTCCAGACAAGAGGCTCAAGCGATTATGTGCCTGTAAAGCAGATTGTTATCAATGTTCTTGAAAATATTGAGAAGGCATCGAAGACCAAGGGAAATACAACAGGTATTGCAACCGGCTTCACCGACCTTGATTATATGACTTCAGGTATGCAGCCTTCGGACCTTGTACTTATTGCGGCGAGACCTTCAATGGGTAAGACAGCCTTCGTGCTTAACTTAGCTGAGCATATGGCATTTAAAAACAAGGTTACTGTTGCCATATTCAGCTTGGAAATGTCAAAGGAGCAGTTGATTAACCGTATCCTTTCCATCGAGTCGAGAGTAAGCTCGCAGAATCTTAGAACAGGTAATCTTGAGGATGAGGATTGGGATAAGATAGTCGAGGCTGCCCAGTACATCAGTAATTCAAAGCTTATTGTAGACGATACGCCGTCTATTTCCATCCAGGAACTGCGTTCAAAGTGTAGAAAATACAAGCTTGAGCACAATCTTGGTATAGTAATAATTGACTACCTGCAGCTTATGTCAGCAGGTGAGGGTGCGCCAGAGAGCAGACAGCAACAGATTTCAGATATTTCGCGTTCGTTGAAGGCACTTGCCAGAGAGCTGAATGTTCCTGTTATAGCATTATCACAGCTGAGC
>CAYWDL010000016.1:0-16907 GCA_964457015.1 uncultured Roseburia sp.
ACTTCCCTTATCTGCACCATGATCCTTTTCTTCCTTACGGTCTGAGCAGTAACGAACTTCCTTTCCGTACAATTCGCTATAAGCAATTGCTGTAACTACACTGATAGGAATTCCTTTATATGCAGGTCCGAATAATACATCAAAATCATCACCATACGTGTTATGAATAGCCTTTGCATAATATTCACCCAACTTCTTAAGCTGTGAGCCTGTAACATAAGCCCCTGCATTCATAAAGAAAGGTGACTTTCTACCACTCTTCAATGTGAAATCGCCGAACTTCAACACTTCACAATCCACCATAAACTCAATAAACTCCTGCTTGTACTGTTCCATTTTGTTCCTCCATTCCGAAGCGTAGCAAGTGTCTTTTAGACACTTTGGGAAGATGCAAGAAAAAGTCGCATAGCGATTTTTCTTGTCACATCAAGGCACATTTGTGACGCTTCGGCACAAATTGCCATGTAAAAAATCAGCACATCAGTGTGATTTTTTACATTATGTTCTCCTATTTGGTCATAGATAATGTTATTGTATCATATGTGTGGAGAGATTTCAATTTAAGTTTTTGATTGAAATTTGGTTTTGAATAAATTTTGATTGAACATACGATTTCATCCACTTTACGGTCATTTTCAACAACTCCACAACAAAAAGTCCGTAGTATCATAAATCATAACACTACGGACTCTAATTCACAAAATATTTATCCTATAAAATTCAATTATTTAGTTTGCAGCTTCAAGATACCACAACTGGCATGCACCGCCCCAGTATGTCCACTGAGCGATATTTCCTCCATCCGCTGTACTCCATCCATACACATCAAGGCAAGACGCACCACTTGTTACACCTGTAAGAATCGCGTATACGCCATCTGAAACCTCTGTAACCTTAAACTTCTGGTTTGAATTACCATTATATGCATACTGAAGAACATTTGCGCCGTCTGCTGTACTCTTTCCAGCTACATCGATTACCTTTGAGTAGCTTGAAGCACCTGTATAAATGTAGTAATATCCATCACCTGCTGATACTAATTTGAATTTCTGTCCATCTGTTCCACTGTAGCTATACTGCTGAATGTTTGCACTGTTTGCAGATGAGCCGTCAGCTACATCAAGATACTTTCCACTGTAGTAGCTCTTGATATAATATGTTCCATCTAATGTACCAGAAGTACTTGTTGATGAATCAGATGAAGATGAGCTTGAAGTTGAAGTCACCTTAACATCATAAATGTAAATACCGCTATTTGTTGAGTAAAGGTAATATGTACCCGCACTTGAAACATTAATTGTCTGAACACCTGCTGTGCCAGAAACTGTTATGTCACCAATTGTTGTTCCACCAACACTATCCTTTGCAAGTCTGATTACTCTTGTTGCACTTGTGCTTGTTGAGATACCAATAATATCAACTGTAGCCGCACCATCAGTAGTAAACTTAATGTAACGTCCCGTGCTATTTGCAGCACCATTCATCTTAAGTCTCTGTGTGTATGATGTTCCATTAATTGTAGCAGATGTACTTTCTACAGAAATATACTTGCTTGATGAAGCACCGATTGTGAAATTACCGTATGTATAATCAGATGTATATGTACCCTTTGTCAAATTGTTAGCATTCAACTCTATTGTAGTTGTAGTACTTGATGAGCCTGACGACGAGCTTCCTGATGATGAACTTCCACCTGTACCCATTACACCAATGATTGCATCAATAATGCTCTGCTGTGTAACTGCATATGTATTTCTGTCAAAAAGACCAAAACCATATGTACCTGTGTAGCCATTATCCCACCATACAGGAACACAGCCGTACTGCTTTGCATAAGTACAGACCTTTTTTGTCCATTCAACTCTACAAGCTGTATTTGTTGAATCATAAGCTGATTTATCAATTGCACCATACTCACCAATAATTACAGGATATCCCTTGCTTGTAAATGCTGAGTAAAGGTTATAGAACTGCGAATTAAGGTATGATTCATCGCCATAGCTTGCCACCTTTGAGCTGTCAGTAGCTGATGAACCCCACTGTGTTGTAGTTGAGCTTTCCTCACCACAGAATCCCCATGGATCATAATAATGAACAGAAATCATTATTCTCTTTTCCCCTGAAGGAACTGAGCTTGAAAGATAATTATCTGATGGTATTACAAAACCATAATTACCAGCTGTATACTCAATATTTGTATTCCAGCCAGGAACAAGTAACCATCTCATTGCGTTATTTCCGCCAGTCTGACGTACAGTATCAACGAAAATTTGGTTAAGTGTGTTAATATTTGAATAGTATGTAGAATTTGGTGTGCCATAGGTTCCATCAAATTCTTCATTCATTGATTCAAAGATAAGATGTTCATCATAATCTTTAAATTTTGTTGCAATCTGCTTCCAGCAAGCCTCATATTTTGCTCTGATTGTAGTCTGGTCAGATGCATTGCAAAGAAGCCATCCACCATCTACAGAGTTGTATCCATCACCATGCATATTGATGATTACATACAAATCATTGTTAATACACATATCAACTACTTCCTGAACCCTGTTAAGCCACGAAGAGTCAATTGTGTAATCACTTCCGATTTTACTTAAATATGAAACCGGAACACGAATTGTGCTAAAGCCTGCTGCTTTTACAGCCTTAATAAGGCTTTCTGTAATTGTCGGATTACCCCAGGCTGTCTCATATGGAACGCCACTTATACAAGCCTCCAACTGATTACCAAGATTCCATCCTGCCCCCATTTGCGCCACGATTTCATCCTGGTCGTAATCCGTAAACGACGCAGCCTTAACCGTCGCTGGTTCTCTCATTGCCAAAGAACCGCCTAACACCCCAAGTGCCAGTGTGGCAGACATAAATGCTGCCATAATTTTTTTGAAACGCATGTTTCTCCTCCTTTTACTTTTTGAAGCTTGTAATGGCAAAACACCCCCATGTAGCCAAGACAACTTCTAAATTTTGCTATACGGTCAGATACCCTTTTCCCATATATAATTATAATCCGACCAATAATAGCATATGATAATATTATCATTATAAATTCTTAATAAATAGTTTAAAAATTTTACATTTTTTACCTAAATAAATGGTGATTTTATTTTGTATTATTTTTTTTTAACTACACATACTAATCCTCGAAAGGAAGGTGTTTATAATGGCAAACAACAATTATAGCAATGCTAACAACAGCAAGAACACAACTAACACAACAAATACAACAAACAAGACTTCAAACAAAGCAAGCAACTGCAAGAATTCTACAAATTCTTCAAACGCTACAAACACAAAGAATGCAAGCAATGCTTCAAATGCTAACAACTCTACAAACTGCAGATAGTTAGATACAAAAAGTCAGGGCGGTTTATATCAACCGCCCTAAAATAATACTTTACATATTTAATTTTCATAATATGCTATTCCTATGGAACCTATTCCCGTAATGCAGGTACTTGAAAATGAACCTTTTTGCACAATAATATGGTTAAAATCCACCATCTTCTTCACTTCATTTACCACATAATCCAACTGTTCAACGCTACAACCTGCATGGGTAATAAAGACAATATCTCGACATATTTTTCTCTTATTACGTAGCTGACTTCGTATGCCCACCTTCCATGCATTCTCTAACGTACCGTTCAACAGTCCGATTACTTTTATCCTATTCTGCCTTACTGACAGATACGGATGCAGTCGGAACCCGCGACACAATCTTGTAACTGTTGCCGTCATTCGCCCATTCTTATAAAAGATATCCGCACTTGGCATTATAAATCTCATTTCAATTCTATTCTTAACATTTTCAACAGATTGGCAAATCTCATTATAGGATTTACCTTCCAAGGCCATCCTTGCGGCATGCAACACCAGAAGACCCTGTCCGCATGAAATACTTCCCGAATCTATTACATGTACATGGTCGAAGCCTTTGGCGGCAACCACCGCGATACTGTGCGCCCTACCAATCTTTGTTCCCAACGAAATATGTATCACTCGTTCAGCCTCAATCAATACCTCTGAGAAGAACTCCTCATATTCTTCCACTGTAACGGCATCACCATAAGCATTGCTTTCATCAATGGAAATGTATTGTTTCAGACTATCCGAATCAATCTCTCTCGTATCAGCAAATCTTCCATATGGTGTTTTTATGTAAAGATACATAAGTGCAATATCATATTTCTCCAAAAGCTCACTAGGAATATCACATACGCAATCAGTTGTAATATACACCTTTTTACGTTTTTTCATGGTAAATCTCTGTATCTGACTTATGTTTTCAACCTCAATAGCTGCATTATCAAAATACTCTATACTCTCAGTTGGCAGGAATTTTAAAATTTCCTCTTCCAGCTTTCTGCTTTGAATTGGTTTTTCAACATATCCGTCAAAGCCCTGGTCCAGATACATCTGTCTTGCGCCAGACGCAACATTACCGGTCAAAGCCACAATTGCCGTTTCCCTGCACATACCATTTTCCTGTCTCCTGATATTCTTCAGGGTCTCGAGTCCGTCCATACCCGGCATCATATAATCAAGCAAAATAACACTATAGTACTTCTTCTTGGTCAGCTCCAGACATTCATAACCACTATCAGCAACATCAAGCTTCATCTTCGTTGCTGATAAAAGACTCTTTACAACCTTAGAATTCATCTTATTGTCGTCAACAACAAGAATTCTAACCTCAGGTGCCTCGAAGCTTGTACGATATACCTCATCGCCACCTACAGTACCTACATTGATATTGACAGTCCCAATCACCGTGGCATCCACAATTTCCTGTTTTATTTTAACCGTAAATACTGTGCCCTTTTTGTATATACTATCTACGGTTATCTCACCATTCATCAAATCAACCAGCTGCTTTGTTATGGCAAGACCGAGACCACTTCCCAAAATTCTCTGATTTTCCTTTTCATCAAAACGATTGAAGGATTCATAAATATAGTCCAAATCCTCCTTTCGAATACCAATACCCGTATCTGCTATCTGCATCTCGAGAACAGCATATCCATCCTGACATTCCTCTGCTCTTACCGTAAATATAACCGAACCTCTTTCAGTATATTTCTTGGCGTTATCAAGGATATTCAAAAGAATCTGTTTTAGCTTCTTTTCATCACCATATAAAACCGATGGAACATTTTTGTCTATTTCAACCAGGAATTCAAGTCCTTTTTTCTCCATCTGAAATCTTATAACCTCAACCAATTCAGAAATAAGATCCAAGGTTTTATATTGGATAGGAACAAGCTTCATTCTGCCCATTTCCATCTGTGACAGGTCAAGGATATCATTAACCTGACTTAACAGCAGCTTACTGGCAACATTTATGTCTCTTGCATATTCTCTGACTTCATTGCTTGTCTCACTTCTAAGAATCATTTCATTAAGACCAATTATAGCATTAATCGGAGTTCTAATTTCATGATTCATATTTGCAAACAAAGCATTTTTTGAGCTGCTGTTTCTTTCGATTTCTTCCTTGCTTATAATATTAAGCTTATGTTCTTCTTCAAACAATTTTAAATGCATCTTAATGACGAGACCTGCTACAGCCCCCACAACCACCACCGAGAAGAACGAATCCAAATACGCAGACTTTCTTGAATATAATTGATGCACCAGCTCAGGATTCATATAACCGGCAATATATGTTGCTCCATATGTAACAATACTAAGTATCAGGAAAAACCACATCTTTTTTCCCTTAAAAACAGCAAAAATATATATAATTCCCAATACAAACCATATGGTTGGTCCACCCTGTAAGCCTCCACTTAAAAAGAACTTAACAGGAAATAATATTTCCACAATCACCACAGCCATAATCATCGCAGACAATTCGTATTTTTTATATAGAAATGTAGCTGCCATCGCCACTGTCATAGCAATCAGAAGCAAAATAAATACCGGAATCTGATAGCCTGCCATTTCTTCCATCATCAGACTCTCAACAACTCCCACTGAAGCTGCCGTTCCGCCGAGAAAAATAATTGTACGAAACATTTGCTCTTTCAATTCCAAATCTTTTCCCTGTATAAATTCCAATACTTTTCCAAACATTTATTTTACCTCCTTCCCTACATTTTTTCTTTTATCTTCACAATAACCTCAAACGCTGACATATAGTCGGACATTTCGATTTTTCTTGCTGCCGGCGCTAATGCTTCCTTAAGCTCGTTTCCTTTATACTTGCACATTTGAAGCTCCGACATTTTCTCCTTTAATAAATCACCATCCAGAGAATATACCGCTACTTCCATCTCACTTATAACCTTTTCAAACTCCTCATCCCCTATTTCCCTTAAATTTTCTGCTACTTGGGCTGTCACTTCCTGCTGATTGTCTTCCTGACCTTTTACAAGCCATTCATATTTGCCAAGTTCGTCAAAAAGCTTTTCATATTGTCTCATCAGCTCATTATGATTATCCACGATGTAATCAATATTTCCGTCCAAGCCGGCTTTTTCCAGATTTGCCGCCAGATGAGAAATCTCCATTGCACCTATGCTTCTCATTGAACTCTTCATTCCGTGAACGGCAATTGAATAATTCTTCCAATCCTTAGCCACGAACAAATCCTTTACCTGAGTTTTAAGCTCATTATTTTCTTCGCAATAGTTTCTTAAAATATCGATAAATCTATCCTTGCCACTGCAGTAAACAATGCCCTTGCTCACGTCTATACCCTTTGGATTTAACACTTTCTCCAGCATCTCTACTGTAATCTCATCTTCTTCGATTATGATATCATCCTTTTCATCTTCATCAGTCTCATATACAATCTTTTCCTCTGGAATATTCCTCTTCAGGACTCTTTCAAAAACAGACCTTTCCACAGGCTTTTCAATAAAATCATTGAAGCCCTTCGCCAACAGATTCTCCCTGCTGCCTGCTACTGCATTTGCCGTCAATGCAACAATAGGAATATTCTGATAATATGCACCACCCTTTGCCCTTATGCGCTGCATAGTTTCAACACCATCCATCTCCGGCATCATATGGTCCATAAACACAAAATCAAAATCCTTAGCTTCTATTTTTCTAAGAGCTTCCTCACCGCTCAGGGCAGTTGTAGCCTTAATCTTATAATCACTTAAAAATCCCTCAACAACTCTAAGATTCATCTTGTTATCATCAACAACAAGCACATGTGCACCCTTAGTTTTAAACCTATTATTTATTATGGCTTTGCTGTCTTTGTCCATTCTGTTAATTCCATTAATAGCCGCAACAATTGACAATATGTAATAAGGCTTAAATATCTTATATATTTCCGGATTATTCACCTTTTTCTCGTCCTCGTAATCCAGCACGATTATAAGCTTTGTCTTCTTTGCCAGAGCATCAAAATAATGCTTATCCTGCACATACTCATTATCACTTATGAATATATGTGAAAATCTTTCATTTTCAACTCTTCTCTGCAGCTCTGCAAAATTACGGCACACATGACATCTTCCGTTTAACTGCTCCACCATATGTATAATGTTCTGTGAATATTCGTCTCTTATCTCGACTATATCAAACTGCTCCATATCAATATAGGTTGCAACATTGACATTTGCCTTATCATTTATGGATGCCACAGGAGTTTCATCCAATACCTTTTGAGGCACAACAACCTTCATAATAGTACCTTTTCCCGGCCTGCTCTTTACAGTTATGGCCGCGCCCATCTTCTTTGCCAGCGCATATGAAATGGCAAGTCCAAGCCCCATTCCGCCTTCCTGTCTCTTGGTACTTGTATCCACCTGATTATAGCTGTCAAAAAGCTTTTCAAGACTTTTCGGTTCCATACCGATACCGGTATCCTTAACCGTAACAACAAGGTTTATACCATAGGATTCTTTTCTATAGCCTACTCCAATGCTCACAAACCCACGGTCCGTAAATTTAATCGCATTATCCACAAGATTCATTATAATTCTTCTGAGCTTCTTTTCATCACCTAGTAAGGCACAAGGAATATTTGCATCGCAATCCACAATAAGCTCAATATTCTTTCTGACCTTCTTTGCCAATGTCATATTTATAACATCATTGATTGTAGACGCAATATTGTAGGTTTCTTCTTCCAATTCGATATTTCCGGTCTGTAATTCTGAAAAATCAAGTATATCTCTTACTACTGAAGTAAGATTTCTACCAGCCTGCTGTATACCAAAAATATCCTCCCTTACGTTCTCAGGAATATTCTCACTTAAAATAACCTCACTAAGTCCGTAAATAGTATTAATTGGCGTTCTTATTTCGTGACTTACATTTGCCAAAAAGTCATCCTTGCTATTCTGCAACTCTTTCAGCTTAGCGATGGTCCCCATCAGCTTTGCACTACCCTCTCTATTTCGTTTTGTCCACATATATACCAGATACTCTACAAAATATACTGTTATCAGCTGTACCATCATAGACACCGCTTCACTTGTGGATGCAAGAGAAAATGTTTCAGATACAAAACCATGATAAAAGAATATGAATGTAGCTGATATAACCGTGTATGATAAATTTTTTTCAAATCCATATAATCCGGTAATAACCACAAACGTTATAAAAATCGGTAATACTCTCAAAATATTATCCACATTCATGGCATATATCGCCAAGCTGACCTGTACAACCATTCCCACAAACTTACTTCTAAATTCATAGCTTCTGAACTTAGCCAGCGTTACAATACAGCAAAATGCCCAACAGCACATAAGACCTAAGCTGACCCACGCTTCCCAGTCATTGCTCACCGACAGGAAAATCATATTACAGCAATATATCGTGTACACCACTAATAAAAACAATTCAATTTTTCTTTGGTTTTCACCTTCATACGTAAATCTATCCAAATTTCTTACCTCTATACCAAAAGCATACCGGTATCAGTATCGATACCAGTACGCTTTTATTACACATTATACCTTAGTACTCACCAAATCAAACTCTTGTCTGCTCATTTTCAAGAGTATATGCTGCAAGCAGCTCTTTAACTCTATTTGCCTGTTCAGACATTTCAACACTTGCAGCCGCTGCTTCCTCGCTTGTTGCAGAATTTGTCTGTACAACCTGTGATACCTGTCCAATAGCTATATCTATCTGTGCAATAGCTGATGCCTGATGATTTGATGCCATAGCAATATCCGATACCAAGCCTTCACTTCTTTCTACTACTGCTGAAAGCTCTTCAAATGCCTTAGCTGTCTCATCAGCAATTCTTGAACCTGCGCTTACCTTCTTTATAGAGTCCTCTATCATTTCCGCTGTCTCAGCAGCTGCCGTCGCACTCTTTGCAGCCAGGTTTCTTACCTCTTCTGCCACAACTGCAAATCCTTTTCCTGCTTCACCTGCTCTTGCAGCCTCAACCGCTGCATTAAGGGCAAGAATATTTGTCTGGAATGCAATATCATCAATAACCTTAATAATCTTCGAAATGTTTTCTGACGATACATTAATGTCTTCCATAGCCTCAACCATATTGTTCATTTCAGCATTGCCCTTCTTAACCTCAGCAATGGACTTTACCATAAGTTCTGCAGCTTCGTTAGCCTGCATAGCATTCTGTCTTGTTTTATCAGCAACATCTGCAATAGAGGCTGTTACCTCTTCAATTGAAGCGGCCTGCTCTGTAGAACCTTCTGCCAACGCTTCACTTGCGCTTGCTATCTGACCGGCGCTTAAGCTAACCTGATTTGCAGCTTCCTTTATACCGACAAGAGTTCTTCTGTTCTGCTCAACCATCTGCTTTAATGCATAACCCATAACATCCACTTCCGATTTAGGTGTTACCTCAATGGCCATATTCCCCGCTGCAACCTGTTGAGCGATTTGAGCCTGATATTTAATATTGTCGACTGCCATTTGGAAATCGTCAATAACCATACCAAATTCATCATTATTCTTCTTTTCAAGAACCATATTAACATCTCCCAATGCCAAACCATCTGCTACTCTTTTTAATTCAGCCAGACCCAATCTTACTATACGTGTAATCATTATAGAAACACCCGATATGACAGTAAATACCAAAGCAAATAATACCGCTGTAAAGTATCCGTAACTTCTTAAATATCGTTCAGGATTATCAACCGTAATGATCTTATCAGCCGTAGCATATCCTGTATATAATGTAAAAATAAACACTATTCCAATCCACACAAACCCTATAGTCATCTTTGTGGTTAGTTTCATATTTTTCCTATTCTTCATACCTTCTATTCTCCTTCTTCATCTTCGTTTTCCACGGCTTTTTCCATAAGTTCAATATCTTCGTCTTTAATAAGCCTGTCAGGATCAAGTAAAAGCTTTACTCCACTTGCCGCCTTGCCGATTCCGTAAACGTACCTGTTAACTCTGTTCTCTTCCTTCCCCAGGGTTGGTGGCTCTAAAATATCATCATCAGAAAGCTCAACAACCTCTGCAATCTTTTCAACAATCAAACCAACAACCGTACCTTTTACGTTTATCACGATAATACATGTCCTGTCATTGTATTCTATCGGCTCCTGCTTAAACCTTATTCTCACATCCATTACAGGAATAATCTTTCCTCTAAGATTAATAAGACCCTTTATATAATCTTCACTCTCAGGTATTTGTGCAATTTCCTGCATCACAATTATTTCATTTACATACTCAATCTTCAGACCAAAGTATTCATTACCTGACTTGAAGGTTACATATTTCTCCTGCTTTACATCAATCTCGCCCATATGTAACTTTTCCTTTCTTAAATTATCCAATAAGTCCTGCTGCATCCAAGATAAGTGCTATACTGCCATCACCAAGCTGTGTACAGCCCGATAAGCCCTGCACCTTATTCAAATAATCCGGAAGAGGCTTTACAACTATTTCCTGCTTGCCTACCAGTTTATCTACAACAACACATATTTCTTTATCTTCAACCATTACAATTACCAGCATGCCTTCATCATCCTTAGGCTTATAACCGTTAATCTTATACCTTTCACCCAGGCGAAGAATCGGATAACACTGACCTCTAATCATAGCAAACTCGCCTCTGTTCGGTTCTCTGTATATCATTCCGGCTTCAAGTCCCACAAATTCCTTTACTGCACCGGTTTCAATGACAAATGAGGATTCTCCCTCTTCCATCACAATACCATCAATGATTGCAAGCGTTAAAGGAATCTTTAAAATCATCGAACTGCCCTTACCCAATTCGCTTTCAATCTCAAGGCTTCCACCAATTGACTGAATGTTCGAAACTACAACGTCCATTCCAACGCCTCGTCCTGAATATTCAGTAACCTTTTCCTTTGTGGAAAATCCCGGCAGCGTAATGAACTGATATACTTCTTTATCAGTATAGGCATCATCCGACTTAGTCCAGTCAAGAAGCCCTTGTTTTCTAGCCTTTGCTAATATCTTATTCCTATCAAGGCCCTTACCATTGTCCTTAACTGTAATCCATACCTTTCCGGATTCATTCTTAGCCGACAGGGTAACCTTACCCTTTTCCGTCTTGCCGGCCGCCTGACGCTCATCAGGCATTTCGATTCCATGGTCTACGGAATTTCTTACAAGATGCATAAGCGGGTCTGAAATATGCTCGATAATGTTCTTATCAACCTCTGTATTCTCGCCAAGCATTTCAAACTCAATATCCTTGCCAAGCTTTCTCGAAACATCGAACACAATTCTGTTCATTTTCTGGAATGTATTGGCAAGTGGCATCATTCTCATACTCATAATCGCATTTTGCAAATCTGTAGAAATCTTTTTCATCTGACCTGCAGCCTTGTTAAAATTATCAAGCTTTAAGCCCGGCAGTTTTAAATCTGAGCTCTGCAACAAAACCGACTCCGCAATAACAAGCTCACCAATAAGGTCCATAAGCATATCCATCTTCTGTACGTCAACGCTGATGAATGCCGCCTTTTCCTGCTTCTTAGGTTTATCCTTGGCAAGCTTCTTACCTTTACCCGGTTCTTTAGACTGAATAACGAAATCACCGGGAGCAATAGGCTTATCTGCAGCCATTTTCTCAGCCGCCTTGGTTTTTGCAAGCTGTGCCGATGCATCAGCCTTTGCCTGAATCTCCTCAACACTTGATTCCAAATCAATCCTAATCTCTGTTCCAAAGCTGTCAAAGCCCATCTGATATTCGCTGGCCGTACATTGGTTTATTTCAACCTTTTTAATATCATAGCCTTCCTTGATTATGCCTTTCAAATCCTCTTCAGAACTTTGCGTCTGTAAGAGAATCTTGAAGCCATTTTCCAAAATCTCATCTGCACTTTTCTCATCAGAGATAATGTCCTCAGGATAATGAAGTAAGTCCTCCGCAATCTCCTTTAATGCATATACAGCCTTGTACATATGCACGTTTGCAAGCTGTAAGTCCGGCTGCACAGTAATATAAATCTTAAAAAACTTACTTGCACTGGTAGCCATAGGAGCGATATAAAACTGCTGAGGCGCGATATAAACATTTTCTTCAATAACCTTGTCCTGTTCGCCTTCGCCATTCTTTATTGCATTCAAAAAGCTGTCAATCTCACTGACCAATTCTGTTGCATCCCCATCCGGTTCATCGCCTTCGCTGATTTTACGCATTTCTTCAAATATGAAATCTGCAACCGACAACACATGCTCCACAAGTGTAAGATGCGGCACATTATCCGGCTTTGACTCTCTTATGTAATAAAAAACATCCTCAAGCTTATGAGATACCTTTGTTATCTCATCAAACATCATAACGCCGGAAGAACCTTTAATGGTATGCATCGCTCTGAATATCTCATTTATTGCATCCTCATCAAAGCATTCCTCATCCTTTTGCTCCAACACAATATCCTGAAGTCGTTCAAGCAGCTGTCCATTTTCAAACAGGTACATATCAAGCATGCCCTGCGTATTAAACTCCTCTGCCATTTCGCACTCCTTTCTAAATCAGGTCAAATCTCTTTAATACCTGTTCAAATTTTTCTTTATCTATAGGCTTTCCGGAATATACCGTACAGCCAAGTTCAAACGCCATCTTGACATTTTTTTCCTCGTTCAATGCTGTTGTCATAATGATTTTTGTCTGCTTGTCGCCTGTAATATTTCTCTCTTTTTCAAGATTTCTGATACCCATCAGCGCCTGATAGCCATCCATTGTAGGCATCATAATATCAAGGCAAACCAAATCATATGGCTCCTCATCCTCCAAAGCCATCATAAAAGCATCAACTGCTTCCATTCCATCCACGGTAACATCACACTCACCGTACTTAGACAAAAACTCTGTCATAAATTTTCTTGTGACAAAATCATCTTCTGCCAATAAAATCTTCATATTCCCTATCCTTTCCGCCATTTACATTTTGCTTAAAATAGAATATGTTCTATCTGCAATATCCGGCAACTTCTCCTGATACTCCACTGCACCCAGCTCGTATGCAACCTTCGGCATACCATACACTACGCAGGTGGATTCATCCTGTCCTATTGTTCTAGCTCCTGCTTTTCTCATTTCCAGCAATCCTTTAGCTCCATCTCCTCCCATCCCTGTAAGAATAATTCCCACAGCATTTTTTCCTGCGACCTTGGCCACAGACTCAAATAAAACATCAACCGACGGACAATGTCCGCTCACCCTTGGTCCCTGTTTAATCGCAACCTGATATTCCCCATTAACCTCTCTAAGCTGCATATGTGCATCTCCGCCCGGTGCAATCAGCACCTGTCCCGGCGTAACCACATCACCGTTTTCAGCTTCCTTAACCTTAATCCAACATTTATCATTGAGCCTGGTGGCGAACATTTCCGTGAACTTTGGCGGCATATGTTGCACCACCACAACTCCCGGCACATCCTCCCTAAACTCCTTCAAAACATCTGTCAGGGCTTCCGTTCCGCCTGTAGATGCACCAATGGCTACCACAAGCTTACTATTCTTATCCAACGACTGACTGACAGGCTTAGCTTCCGCCTTTTTCCAGCCTCCAAGCTTGGCAATGGACGCTATCTTTATCTTTACAGTCAGTTCCTTTCTCATAAATTCTTCTAACTGTTCGCGAGTCGCATTTGCAGGCTTAGCAACAAAATCCACCGCACCGGCATTCATTGCCTCAAACACCTTATCACTTAGCGAACTAATCATTACTACCGGCATAGGATACTGCGGCATAAGCTTTTTCAAAAATTCAATGCCGTCCATCTTCGGCATCTCTATGTCCAGCGTCATAACATCCGGCTTGTATTTCATTATGGCTTCTCTTGCCTCAAATGGATCTCTTACCTTCGCCACAACAGTAATTGCCGGGTCTTCCGAGAGACATTTAGCAAGAAGCTCTCTGAATATAAGTGAGTCTTCAACCACCAATACTTTAATCTGTCTCATACCAATCCTCATTTCTAATAGAATAATAGCCTAATTCAATTGTCTCACAATCTTTTTAAGTATCCAGAATATCTCCGGATTAAATTTGTTAGCATCTGATTCCATTATATTTAATGCTTCACTCTGATCGTATGCACCTCTGTATACTCTCTTCTCAGTCAATGCACAATACTCACTGACAATTCCTACAATTTGGGCCGAAAGCGGAATATCATTGCCCTTTCTTCCCTCAGGATAACCTGTTCCATCCCAGTTTTCGTGATGGAAATTAGCTATTTCTATTGCCATACCGATAAATCCATTGTCATTACCCAGCTCCATAATATCCTTCAGCATTCTGGCTCCAATAGTTGTATGAGTCTTCATTACATCAAATTCTTCAGCATTAAAAGAGCCTTGCTTTTGAAGTATATTTGTAGGAATGGCCATATTCCCAAGGTCACATAACGGTGCCGCCAGCTCAATTGTGGCAATATATTTGTCTGATATGAGATGTCCAAATGTATCGGACAGCTGCATAGCCTCTGCAAGCTTATTGCAGTTATAGCTCAGTCTTTCCATATATGCTTCATCATAGCATGCATTTTCTCTGGCAACACGAATCAAAGCATACAAAACACTTCTACGTTCTGCCTCCATCTTCTTTAACTGTTCATCAAATGATATCTGCAGCTTTTTATTAAGCTTCATCATACTTTTATTGGCTTCCGACAGCTTCAGATGTACACCAATTCTTGCTTTTACCACTTCAGGAATGAATGGCTTTGTAATGTAATCCTCACCACCTATATTAAATCCCTTCACTATATCCTCAGGATTATCAAATGCTGAAATAAATATAATCGGTATCTCTCTTGTCTCAGGATTCCCCTTTATCTTTTGGCACACCTCGTAGCCATCCATTTCAGGCATGGCTATGTCCAAAATCATAAGCTGGGGTTTAACATACTCTGCCATTTTAAGAGCCTGCTTACCATTCTCCGTCAACACCGGAACATACCCCATATCTGTTATAATATCTCGCAAAACAAATCTGTTGGCCTCAACATCATCAACCACCAGTATTTTCGCTACATCTTTCTTTAAATCTTTCATATGCTTCTATCGCTTTCTCGTAATTACCCTTTTGTACTGCCATCTTAAGCCTTAGCATCGCACTTTGTACTTCCTTCGGCGCATCAGTAATAAGCTGTTTAACAGCCTCTGCAAACATCTCCGCCTTCTCCCAGTTTTCCATCTCCATACACAGAACAAGCTTAGACATCTTCTTTTCGATTTCTTCTTTGTTCTCCTGTGTTCCGTAACAGAATACGGCTTCCTTATCCTCATCCATAGACTCAGAAAGATATTTTAATTTATCAATTATCTTCTTGTCAGGCGAAGAAATAACCGGCTGTACTTCTATGTTATTTTCAATAATCTTATCATCTTCAACGTTCTCAGACTCAGGTATTTCAACCCAAATGTCAAATGAGAATACGCTACCCCTTCCGGGATTACTTTCCACATGTATGCTTCCATCCATAAGCTCCACAAGCTGCTTGCATATATTCAGTCCAAGTCCTGTACCGCCATACCTTCTCGAAATAGACGCATCCACCTGCGAAAAGCTCTTAAAAAGCTTGTCCTGGTCTGTTTTCGAAATACCAATGCCGGTATCTCTTACCATCACAAACATCTCCATTCTATTTCCTGTGGTGGCTGTCCTCACCACTTCAACGTGAATTCTTCCTACGGATGTAAACTTATATGCATTAGAAATAAGATTGTTAAGTATCTGAACTATTCTAAGCTCATCACCTACGATTTCTTCAGGAATATCAGGTGACACAGACACGGTAAATTCCAAGCCCTTTTCAGTAATTCTGTGCTGATGATTACCTTTAATGTAATCAATCATATTTCTGAAATTAAATTTGCGTGGTTCCAACACAAACTTTCCCGCCTCAAGCTTTGAGAAGTCCAATATATTGTTAATTATTGAATTCATATCCTTGCATCCGCGTTCAACCAGATTCAACAGTTTAAGCTTATCCCTGTCATCCTCGTGTTCAATCAGTTCTCTCACATTGCCCAATATACCATTTACAGGTGTTCTAAGCTCATGAGTAACATTTGCCACAAATTCGGACTTAACCTTCATCGCTTCGTTGGCTTCATTCTCAACACGGCTTATCTGTTTCTCCATATATATCTCATTAGACGCATCATAGCACATACACATATAACTATTGTCACAGTTAATAAACTTCGCTTTTACAGGAAAGCATGTCTGATTCTTACGATACGCCATTGCATTAATCAATTCACCAAATAAGCCCTTTTCAAGATACGGCATTCCATCCTTTTTATAGAATGTTCCCGGAAAAATCTGTTCTACCATCATTCCCTTAATACCATTATCATATTCAAGCTTGTCAAGCGCCACACGATTGGCATATTCAATTATACCGTTCTCATCGAACATAATCACAATTTCTAATGCATTGTCCATGGAAAATTGAAGTAAGCTGTTATGCTCCATTCATCTTTCCTCCAAAACACCATTTGA
>CAYWDL010000017.1:0-7683 GCA_964457015.1 uncultured Roseburia sp.
TGAATATGCATTCCGTAAAACATGGAGGAATCATATTCATCAGGAAGTCCAAAGATTTCAGCGGTTATTATAAGACCACCATTTAATGTTTTGCAAAAGCAAATTTGTCCTCTTAGTTCAGGGTGAGATGAGTTACCTTCTATATATGCAATAGCTTTTTCCAATTTGTTACCATCCTAAAGATAAATTCTATATATTATATTCTAAATCATTATTTTAGTTGAATATAGAAAAGTGCGAAGAATTAAAGGAAAATGCGAGAAATATTTCGCAAATTACAACAAAAAGTTTGGATGATATAAAATATATTTGTGTAAATTGCACAAAAACTAAGTTGTAAATTCTGCGTTATTTTACAATGCTAAATTGAAATGAAATGTGTTATCATTGAAGCCGTACGTGGAGAAGCGTATAGAAAAAAGGAGGTTTTTATGGGAAAAAACATCAAAAAACGTATTTCGATTCTCTTGGCATGTTGCTTGATAGTAGCTATGTTTGCAAATGTCGGAGGAGCGAAGGCCGCGACAACATCTACGTCGTGGAATTTCAAGAACTCAGGCTTTAAGGATCTGGGTACAATTTCATCAACTGTAACAGTTGATGATCTTACATTGATTGCCACAAGCTCAAAGACTATGTCGGTAATCAGTAACTCGCAAACAGTTGATGGAACAAGCTACACACATGCACTTGCACTAGGTGGCGGGGGAAGCACATCGTATCGTGCAGTAAAGGTGCCTGTATCGGGAACGGATACAATTAAGGTTGTGCTCAAGAGCTCTGGTACATCAACAAGAACATTGGTTGTTGCAGACAGTTCGGGCAATCAGCTTGGAACAATTTCTGCCGGCTCTACAGCTTCACTTGGTACATACAGCTATTCGGGCAGCTCAGGCTACGTTTACCTGTATTCATCAGGCAGCGGAATCAATATTTATAAGATTCAGGTAGATTCATCAGGCAGCAACTCGTCATCAAGCAGCTCATCAAGCAGTAGCTCAAGCAGTTCATCATCAAGCAGTTCAAGTCTTGCAGGAACATATTATATTAAGAATGTTCATTCGGGATTATATCTTGATGTAACTAACGGAAGCGCTGACAACAACACAAACATTCAGCAGTGGGCATACAATGGCTGCGATGCACAGAAATTCCAGCTGGTATCTAACGGGGACGGTACATATCGCATTTTAACAGGTGCGTCTGGATATTCAAAGTGTGTGGATGTTGCAGGAGCAAGCTCGGCTGATGGGGCAAATATTTTACAGTACACTTATAAAGGAAGTACTAATCAGCATTTTAAGGTTGAACAGCAGTCAGATGGTTCTTATGCAATCCTTACAGGAGCAAGCTCTTATGCGTCAGGTCTTGATGTATATGGTTGGAGCACAGAATCAGGTGGAAATGTATGTCAGTGGAATTTCTGGGGTGGAAACTGCCAGAAATGGTATCTTGAAGCAACAAGCGGCAGCTCAAGCTCATCAAGCTCAAGTTCGTCAAGCTCTACAGATACATCTGATGGAACAGTTGTAACAAGCTTTTCAGCATTGGTAAGTGCTGTGGATAAGGCTGAAAGTGCCGGCGGTGGAAAGGTTTATGTAAAGGGAACAACAATCTCTTGTGATTCACAGCTCGCTCTTTCAACAAGCAGCTCAAATGTACAGATTATTGGTGTTCAGAACAGTGACGGAACATATCCTGTCCTTGACTTCTCACCATTCCTTGAAGAGTACATAGGAAAGAAATCTTCAGATTCAGCTGTGGGTATCCGTATTACGGGAAGTAACTACACTATCAAGAATCTTATTATAGAGAAGGCGCCTGACAATGGTATTCAGATTAAGGGTAGCTCAGCAGGAAATAATACAATAAGCAATTGTATTACAAGATATTGTAATGATGCAGGCTTGCAGATTACACAGGGTGCGTACAGCAACACAATTGAATATGTATGCAGCTATCGTAACTGTGACGTTTACACATTGGGCGGCAATTCGGATGGTTTTGCACCTAAGCTTGCAGCAGGTTCAGGAAATACATTCTATGCTTGCTATGCATGGGATAACTCAGATGATGGCTGGGATTCATATGATAAGACAGACGGTTTGACATATGACCTTTCATATGAGTGGTGTGCTTGCTGGAACAATGGTAACCCTGATGTATTTACAGGAAAGTATGACTTTGACAATGGCGCATCTCTCGATACAAATATGCTTTTGGTTCAGCTTATTATGGATGAAAGTTCATCATTTGCAAGCAAGTATGCAAGTGGAACATTCTCACTTCCAACATCAAGCTTCATTGCAACAGAAGAGGGAACACTTACACTTTCAGCTTGGACAGGTGACAGCTACGGCGGAAATCCTAACGGATTCAAGCTTGGCTCTGTAAATACAACAAGCTCTTGTACAAGAACATTAAAGAACTGTCTTGCATTTGATCATTCAAAGAAGGGCTTTGATAACAATAACAGTTCAGTTACAGCTTATATGACAAATTGTGTGGCATTTGATAATGGTTATAACTATTACATTCAGCCATTGACATTGAAGTCATTTAGCAATATTAAGGGCTTCTCAGGCTCGTCAAGTGATAAGCTTCCAAGTGGTTATTCTGTAACAACTCCAAGCTCATCATCACAGTCTTCTATTAGAAGCACAGTAACTTCAACAAAGAACAGCATCATTTCTTCTTGCTACGCAAATAAGATTCCTGGTGCAGTATACTTTGATATATTTGATTAATTTGTTAATTGATACCCCAGGTGGGGACCTGGTTAGGAGAAGGTATTAATTATAGAGAGAAAAGGTCTCGTTGACGGAAGGTCGGCGGGGCCTTTCTTCATATTATTGCTTCAATGTGTAAGGCAAATATAGATGCCGGTATATGGCAAATAAAACAAGTCTTAGACCGGAAATGGAGATTTATTAAGAATAATAAATTGAATTAAGTGTTTCAATGTGTTACACTTATAAGTAGTTTGAAGTGAGAGGTGAAAGCGTGAGGGAGAAAATTAAAGAATTATCAAAAATTTTAAAAGAAAGCAATAGCATAGTATTCTTCGGTGGTGCAGGAGTCAGCACAGCCAGCGGTATTCCGGATTTTCGTAGTGCTAATGGCTTGTACAGCATGAAATATAAGAGAAATCTGTCGCCGGAGGAGCTGGTGTCACACACATTTTTTGTGAAGGATACAGAGATGTTTTACGAATTTTACAAGGAGCATTTGGTGTATCCAAATGCACAGCCTAATGACTGCCACAGGGCGTTGGCAAAGCTTGAAGAGATGGGCAAGCTAAAGGCGGTAGTGACTCAGAACATTGATGGACTTCATCAGGCGGCAGGCAGCAAAACTGTTTATGAATTGCATGGTTCGGTTCTTCGAAATTATTGTATGAGCTGTCATGAATTTTATGATGGTGAATATGTGAGAAATGCAGAAGGCATTCCAAAATGTAGCAAATGTGGTGGAACTATCAAGCCAGATGTGGTTCTATACGAGGAAGGGCTTGATGATGATACAGTTTCAGGTGCGGTAGAAGCTATTATGCATGCAGATACATTGATAGTGGGAGGAACATCCCTGGTGGTATATCCGGCAGCAGGACTGCTTAGATATTTTAGCGGAGATAATTTAGTTCTTATAAATAAAACTGAAACATCTGCGGATAAGAATGCAGACTTGGTTATACATGATGATATCGCAAAAGTTATGAGAGAAGCAGTGGAAGAAATGTAGATATATTTATTGGAAAAGAAGGGAGAAGAAAAGTGAAAACAATCAAGGTTTACCAAAATGAAAAGTACAAGGATTTAGGTGATTTATACGGTTTGTTCTTTGAGGATATCAACCACGCAGCGGACGGTGGTTTGTATGCGGAACTGGTTCAGAATCGTTCGTTTGAATTCGATAAGATTGACAGGGGTGATTATCATCCGCTTATGGCTTGGGAAAAGTCTGAGAATGTGCAGTGGGAGGTTTGTGAGGAAAATCCTATTTATGAGGACAACAAGCATTATTTGTCGGTGACTGCGTCTGTAAATGGATATATTAGAAATTTAGGCTTTAACACAGGTATCTTTATTGAAGCTGGAAAGAAGTATGATTTCTCCATATTTGCAAAGGGCAGTAATACTATAAAAGTTAGCGTAAAGACAGATGATAATGACGTTTGTACATCGGTTGAGACAATTAAAATTGAAGCAAATAGCTGGGCAAAATACGAAGCAATCCTTGAAGGAACAACCACTACATACGCTGGCAGATTATATCTTGAATTTGAAGAGGGTCAGTATGAGCTTGATATGATTTCATTGTTCCCGCAGGATACATACAAAGGTCGCAAGGGTGGCTTGCGTAAGGATATTGCAGAGGCTTTGGCCGAGATGAAGCCTAAGTTTATGCGTTTTCCGGGTGGCTGTCTTACACATGATGGCAGCTTGAATGACCACGACAGAAATTCTATGTATCGTTGGAAGCGAACCTTGGGCAAGGTGGAGGAGCGTCCAAGCTGGAGAAACAACTGGGGCTACAACCAGACCTTAGGACTTGGATATTATGAATATTTTTGCTTCTGCGAGGATATTGGCGCAGAGCCGCTTCCAGTTGTGCCAGGTGGATTCAATCCACATAAGGGTGAAGGAGTGCCTATTGAGGAGCTTGACTCTTGGGTTCAGGAGACACTTGATTTGATAGAATTTGCAAATGGTGATGTAAGCACAAAGATGGGTGCAGTACGTGCTGAAATGGGACATCCAGAGCCTTTCAAACTTAAATACATTGGTGTTGGTAACGAGGAAATAGGTGACGGTTTCTTTGATAGATATCCGTATTTTCATAAGGCTATCCGTGAGAAATACCCTGAAATCTTAATTATTAATAATGCTGGCCCATTCTCAGTTGGTGAAGGCTATGATGCAGGCTGGACTTCTGCAAAGATGTATGGTTCAGATATGGTTGATGAGCACTATTATTCTGCGCCTGAATGGTTCCTTGCAAATATGCATCACTACGAGGATTATGATGCTAATGGTCCAAAGGTATTCCTTGGTGAGTACGCTTCATGGGGCAACACATATTATAACGCAATTGTTGAGGCTGCCTATATGACACATCTTGAACGTTCAAAGGCGGTGGCATTGGCTTGCTATGCACCAATGCTTGCAAATGTTGATTACGTGAACTGGAGACCAGATATGCTTTGGTTCAATAATCATATGATAATGAAAACGGCCAATTATTATGTTCAGAAAATGTTTATGGAAAATCAGGGAACACACGCTGTTAGATTTGAGACTGAAGATTTAGATGAAGTTATAAAGCTTATTGATAAAGAAAATATCGCCGGTAAGATTTCTATAACAGGCAATGATGTTGAAGGTAAGATTTATAACATTAAGATTACAGATAAGGTAACAGGCGAGGTTATTACTGCGGCAGATATTGACATTTTGGAGGACAATGTAGAGAACTTTATCGGAGAAATTGACAGCAAGGAATACACAATTGAATTTAATTTCAAGAGAAGCAAAGGTCGCAAGGGACTTAAGATTATCTTCGGAAAGTCTGACCCTAAGAATATGATAATGTGGGATTTTGGTGGCTGGGACAATTGGGATTGTAACATTTCTTCAATTGCAAATGACCGTGGCTCAGTTATCTCACATAGAATCTTCCACGTAGAGGATATAGAATATACATTGAAGCTTGAGGTGTCAGGAAGAAACATCAAGACTTATGTAAATGGTGTGATGTGGAATGACACAACGGACAGATTACCAGAGCTTGAGGAGCTTTACATCACATCAAGTGTTGATGAGGCAACTGGCGAAACTATAATGAAGGTTGTAAACCTTACAGGTGAAGAAAAGAATGTGAAGCTTGTTCTTGATGGCGAAGTGAAATCATCTGCCACAGCCACGGTATTGGCGGGATACGAGCTTGGCGATGAGAACACATTTGATGAGCCGGAGAAGATTAAGCCAGTGTTAAGTGAAGTGAAGGTGGAGAGCAATGAGCTTGAATATGAGTTTGCGCCACATTCAGTGACAGTGTTGAAGTTTAGATAAGATAAGAACGGGTTCCGTCTATCGAAAGGTAGGCGGAATTTTTCATTATATAGGAAAGTTCTCTGAACTTCCCTATATAATAAAAATGCTCCGCAAGGATGCGCACCTCGCGGAGAGGAGATTAATTGCTTCGCAATACCGCTCGGGCGCGGCGAGTTTGCGAGCAAACTCTTTTTTATTTATAGAAATTATAGTTGACAATATCGACACTCGATGTTATTATATCGATAATCGATATTGATACTCGATATAAAAAGGATGGTGGAGTAATGGCAAGAGAAAAATTGCAGACCTTAAGTGAACCGATGTACTACATTTTACTGGCTCTTATGGAGGAGAGATGTGGTGTTGATATTATGAAGCAGGTAGAAATGATTTCCAATGGACGTATAAAGGTTGGACCGGGAACCTTGTATGCCCTTCTGGATAAGTTTTTAGCAGAAAAAATCATCAGGGAAACTAAGGTTGAAGGAAGAAAGAGAAGCTACATTATTACAGAATATGGGACAGAGGTTTTGCGCAAGGATTTTGAGCGTATTTCGGTTATGGTTGATGAAGGAAGAAAGATTTTAGGTCAATAAGGGAGGATAATTAGATGGTTAAGAAAATATTGATGAATTGTTCATATGACCTTGAAGCGGTAGAAAGGTTTTTAGAGAAGGCTGCGGCAGACGGGTTAATGTTTGTTAAGAAGGATGGGATGTTGTATTATTTTGAGAAGTGTGAGCCGAAGACATTAAAGTTTTCAGTAGATGTGTTCGAAAAGGCGTCTATATTTGATACCCGTCCAGAGCCTTTGACAGAGGAGTATATAGAATATTGTCAGGCATCGGGATGGGTTCATTGTGGAACCTATGGTAAACTTCAGATTTTTTATAGCGAAGATTTAAACGCAGTTCCTATTAGAACTGATGAGGAAAGATTTGAATGTATTCGTAAAAATGCTATTCTTAATGAAGGTATAAATTGGGTGTTATATTTACTTATGTTTATACTGTTTTCTGTGATGAATCCACTGAATTGGGGACTTGCCAGAGCATTAATAGATGAGCTATATATGATATTGGCTGGGGTAAGCTATTTGTTATTTACCATAGTTGATTTTTCGCGATATATGTACTTTTACATTAGAAATAAGAAAAACATAAAGAATGACAAGAAACTATTTTTTTATTCTGTAAAAGCTGTGAAGCTGCATCATTTTATTAGAAGCTTAATATTTGTTGGAGCATTGGTTGCAGTATTGGTAAGCTTGAGTGATAGTGGACTTGTACTTGCACTTATTGGATTTGTTTGTGTGCTTTTATTTGTGGTTTACATAGTAGTAAAGCTACGTGGAAAAAGAGAGAATTCTAGCAGAGGAAATAATATTTCGATGTCAATTGCTTTGGTTATTATTTTAATTGTAGTTATGTTTTATGTGCCAATAATGATTATCATTGGTGGCTCATATTTTGACCCTAATGTAGAGAAGGTTTCATATTATGATAAGCAGACAAATGCTGAGGTGACAACGGCTCTTTATAAGGATGAAATACCATTTAACTATGGGGATATTGGTATTGAGTTGAGTGATGTGAAATATACCAGTACCCAAAAGGACCAGTCATCA
>CAYWDL010000017.1:7693-16465 GCA_964457015.1 uncultured Roseburia sp.
TGTTAAATATTCTGCAATATATTTAGCACTTGTATCATCTGTATTTGGTAGGATGATAAACTGGGATGAAGCTGTGTATGATAGCAAGATGAACGAGCTTTTATACATAAGATATGATGTTCTGGAAACAAAATATGAGAAAATCATTGAATCCCACATGGATAAAACTTTAAGTGACGATTATAAGGACGTTACAGATGGCTGGTCAAGAGCGTGGAAGGCAAAAAAGGTTTATTATTTGTATGATTCAGGTAGGGAAAATTGGATTGTGGAATATGGTAATGTTATGGTCGAAGTTGCTGTGGACAACATGAATTTAAGTGAGGCTGTTATAAGTAAGATTGTTGCACAATTAGAGGAAAATTATGGTAAGATAAGCGTCCTTGAAGAAGGCGTTTATTACGAGGCGGTGGATGAAAAAGAAATAAGCAAAAAATATGTAAGTGGTATTATTTTATCTTGTTTGTTACATTACAATAGAAAGATGTATTTGTCCACAAATGAATTCAGCACAGAGGAAAAAAGTGAGTTGCATATAGAAGATATACTTGGTGATGAAATAGCAGAAGTATATGGTAATGAAAGAGTATATTGGTCAATTGATGATAGTGAGCTTTATGAGGTGACTATCACTGGAAAATTGCATAAGGTAAAGGGATATGATGAATCATTTCGTGTGGCAATATATTATGAGAATTATATAGAGTCCATGAACATTAAGTTTTACGGGATAATTGTATTTGATAACCTTAATGGAATTACATTGGACAATGGAAACGAATTATTTGAAGAACGACTTCATTTAAACAAGTCAGTAAAGCTTGAGGCAGGGGTGCTTGGTCAAAAGCCATATAGTGAGTTAGATGTGGAAGATGAAGGAGTTGGGGCATTTTTTAAAGCTTTGAATGAGGGGAGATTTATCGAAACTGAAGAAAATGAATATCAGGAATATCAGCTGAAGAAAGGATGCCAATTAATATTCTATGATGCAGCAGGCTTGACAACAGAATTGTATGTGTTTGAAGAAGGAAAGGTTGTAATGAAAAGCTACGAAGGCACTGATTTTGTTATAGAGGTTGACCCTGCTGCATGTAAGGGGATTATGGAGAAAATAATTTACTTTGCGAATTGAATTTTTATATTAAAAGTTGATGCAGAAAAGTGTAAAGATATGATAGAATATTTAAATGGTATTAAAAAATAATTGTGCTGATATGAAAGCGCGAAGTATGGAGCAAAAGATGAACGTAGATATTGAATTTTTTGACGTTGAGCCAATTGAAAATCTTATAACAGGCCTCAATTTCAAGATGGATAAGGTTATATATTTTGGGTATGTGGACGAGATGACAGTGGACAAGCGCCATATTACCAAGAAGAATCTTAAGGAAATCTGTGGCATCGAAGATGTTGATTTTATTGAAATAAGTAGGGATAAGCTTGATGGAATTGTTGCGGTTTTAGAGAACATTATCGAGGATGAAAACAGGCAGGGAAATCAATGCTTTGTTGATGTGACAGGAGGCGGTGAGCTTGAGCTTGTGGCTATAGGAATGCTGGCTGCAAGATATGAGCTTCCTCTTCATAGATTTGATTTAAGAACAGGAGAGCTTCAGACACTTAATGAGAATGGAGGCAGAAGAGTTGATGTTCTGGTTGAGAAAAGGAAGATAGCAATTAACCTTGATGATGTTATGGAAATACATGGTGGAGCCATTGACTATAATGAGGAGTCCATTCCCGTCGAGATTTATGAAAATAAAGAATTTCAAAGTGATACGGAGAAGATGTGGAAGCTTGCAAAGGATGAACCGAGAGTGTGGAATGGCATAGCAGCAGTATTTAAGAATCTCAATGGTTATGAGGTTACAGATATCAGAGTGTCGGCGTGGAAAAATAAGGTTGAATCCATAGCAAAAAATACAGTTGATGTGGGCTCCACAGATGTGTTTTATAGGTATTTTAACAGTTTGCATCAGCTGGGAATTATTACAAATGTAAAAAAAGAACAGGGCAAATTCGAATTTCAATATAAGAACAGGGCAATTAAGGGATGTATCATAGACGCAGGAACTCTCTTGGAATTGCACACTTATTATAAAATGAAGGAAAGCGGTAAATATTCTGATTGCAGGCGTTCTGTTCATATTAACTGGGATGGTGAGGTTGGAGCCGTGGATGACGGTGTGGAGAATGAGATAGACGTAATGGCGCTGGAGGGGTATGTGCCGGTGATTGTTTCCTGTAAGAATGGCAGAGTAAAAAAGAATGCATTGTACGAGCTTGAAACGGTTGCCAACAGATTTGGTGGAAAATATGCGAGAAAGACATTGGTGTCAAGTCAGGGGCTTACTCCGGGGGATGCTAAGCGTGCTTTTGAGATGGGAATAGAAGTTACGAAGGAAGTGTAGGAGGATAATATGGAAAACACAGTTGTTAATAAGGTAAGTGTTAGTGGAAATTTTACAAAGACCATTAATTTCGCAATGCAACAGAACTATGTACCAATCATCAGGAATCTGGTGGTTACCAATAATTCGGAAGAGGTATTGGAAAATATTGATTTGATAATTAATTTTGAACCGGATTTTGCCAAGGAATATACATATACTGTTGCAAAGCTTGATGTGGGACAGGCAGTGGAGATTTCTCCTTTGAGAATAAGCATGAAGAGTGAATTTTTATATTCATTGACTGAAAAAATGCTTGGAAGCATCAGGGTTTCGGTGAAAAAGGGTGAGGAAACACTCTATGAAAGTGTGGATGAGATAGAACTTTTGGCTCTTGACCAGTGGAGTGGTCTTAACATTATGCCGGAGATTGTGGCAGCATTTGTAACGCCAAATCATCCTGCAATTCCGTCGGTGATTGCAGCGGCATCTGAGATATTGAACAGCTGGACCCAGAGTCCTTCTTTTACAGGCTATCAGACAAGAAATGCCAATAATGTGAAGCTGCAGATGGCGGCAATATATACCGCATTGCAGCAGCAGAATATTATTTATGTAACTGCGCCGGCAAGCTATGAGGAGGTTGGACAAAGAGTAAGGCTGCCTTACAAGGTGCTTGAGGTAAAGCAGGGCAATTGTCTTGATTTGTCGTTACTCTATGCATCGTGTCTTGAGGCAGTAGGTTTATTTCCTATGCTTGTATTTAAGAAGGGTCATGCGTTTGTAGGCTGCTGGCTTGAGGAAGGAACATTTTCGGATTGTATGGTGGATGATGTTTCTGCAATCGAAAAGCGTATTGCAGAGGGCGCAGAGGAAATATTGCTGGTGGAATGTACAGATTTTGTCTATGGGAAAGCCGTGGATTTTGATAAGACAATCAAGCATGGGAAGGACCATTTGAATAAAATGGATGAGTTTGAATGTGTTATAGATGTTCAAAGAAGCCGTGGCAGTGGAATTCGCCCGATACCACAGCAGTTAAAGCAAATATACAATGAGAGTACAGAGTTAGATGAGAATGGTAAAGCGTGGGTAACCTTTGAGGCACCATCAGAGCTTGATACATCACTTATTGGTAAGGTTGCAAGTAGCAACGAACCTGTTACAAAGCAAAAAATATGGGAGAGAAAGCTTCTTGATTTCAGCCTTAGAAATACATTACTTAACTTCCGTGTGAATAAAAATGCCTTCCAGATAATGACAGCCAA
This sequence comes from uncultured Roseburia sp., assembly GCA_964457015.1. Lineage (GTDB taxonomy): Bacteria > Bacillota > Clostridia > Lachnospirales > Lachnospiraceae > SVEL01. The sequence goes on from CAYWDL010000017.1 coordinate 11,352, forward strand.
TTTAGGCGAGCTTGAGGATAAGCTGGCGGAGGGCAAGGATTTTAGAATTATGGAAGCTCCAAACGAATGGACACAGACTCCAAAGGATTCTAAGATATTCGAGATTGAAAATGATAAGGATTTGATAAAGAGCATTGCTACAGAGGAGTTTAAGAGCTTCCGTATCAGAACATTTTTAAATGAGGCTGATTTGGAGAAGAATCTTAAGGGCCTGTATCGAGCAGCAAAGGTAAGCATGGAGGAAAATGGTAGCAATACATTATTTCTTGCATTAGGCTTCCTTCGCTGGTATGAAACCGATGTGGCAGAGAAGGCCAGGTATGCACCTCTTGTGTTGATACCGATTGATATTGTCCGTAGCATTAAAAACAAGGGTTATGTAATCAGAAGCCGTCAGGAGGATGCGCAGATAAATATTACATTGCTTGAGTATTTGCGTCAGGACTATGGTATCAATATTACCGGACTTGACCCGTTGCCTGAGGATGAGCATGGCATTGATTTGCCACTTGTGTACAACACAATCCGCCAGGGAATTATGGGCAAGAAACGCTGGAATATTGAGGAAATGGCATTTGTGGGTCTATTCTCATTTGGCCAGTTCGTAATGTGGAATGATATTAGAAACAGGGCTGATGAGCTTAAGGAAAATAAGGTTGTCAGCAGCCTTATTGATGGCGCAATGACATGGGAACCGATTGAAAACGTGGTTGTTGCAGAAAATATTGATAAAGAGATATCTATGAAGGATATGGCGGTGCCTATGGCAGCGGACTCGTCACAGATGGTTGCTATTGCAGAAGCGGCAGCAGGCCAAAGCTTTGTGCTTCACGGACCACCGGGAACAGGTAAGTCCCAGACTATTACAAATATGATTGCAAATGCCTTATATAATGGCAAATCTGTTTTGTTTGTTGCGGAAAAAATGGCAGCTTTAAGCGTGGTTCAGAAGCGTCTTGAAAAGATTGGACTTGACCCGTTCTGCCTTGAACTGCATTCCAACAAAACTAACAAATCATCGGTGCTTTCAGAATTAAACAAGGCTCTTGAAATCGGTAAGATTAAGTCGCCGGAGGAATATGAGGCTACGGCAAACAAATTAGCTGAGCTAAAAAGCGGACTTAACTATGTTATTGAAGCAATTCATTTGAAGAGAGAGTACGGAAGTACATTGTATGAAGCTATTGAAATGTTTGAGAAGAACATTGGTGAAAAGGATAAGGTGGTGTTCTCCAAGGAGCAGCTTCAGTCCATAAATAAGGAGACCATAGATAAATGGAATGAATTGATTAGACAGTATGGCGTTGCCATAGAGGAGCTTGGTGAATATGCATATCATCCACTTGTGGGGTATGAGGGCAAGGAATATTCAATTGAGCTTCGTTCAGAGTTACAGACAGATTTGGCAAATGCAGTTGCAGGGCTTGAAGATGCGAAGAGTAACCTTGATGCAGTACTTTCATGGACAGGAATATCCCACAGAAATAAGCAGATGATAGATGATGTTCTTGAACTGGTGGATATTGTATACGATAAAGCTGTGGTTTTAACAGATGTACTGAATTCTAAGAATTATGACGGACTTATTACACGTATTGAAGAACTTGTGAATACAGGAAATGCATATGCCTTAGAATGTGCAGAAATAAGTAAGCAGTTTGAGAATTCTGTGTTTGATTATAATGTGGAAAATGCAAAGCTACAGTGGAAGCAGGCGGAAAGCTCATGGGCGCTCCCTAAGATGATGGGACAGAATAAGCTCATAAAAGAAATGAAGCTGTATGCTAAAGTTCCTGCTGGTGTAAGCAAGGCAAATATATTTAGCATTTATGAAAAGCTTACATCAATTAATAATAAAAAGAAGGAAATTCTTTTGACTCCGGCGGAGCTTAGTGGTGTGTTATCAGGCATTTTTATGGGTGTGACTACTGATTGGAATGGACTTTTAATGTCCCTTAATAAGACAAAGGCTTTGCATGAAATCGTAAAAGCAATGCCTGAGAATGATAGGGATGCTGTTATTTCGGCAGCAGAAAAGACAGTAAATGATGACAGCCTTATGGAGCAGAAAAATAAGGTTGCTGTATTTATTGGTGTTATAGATGCCTTAAAGCAAAAGTATTCTATCAAAACGGAAAAGCAGGATGCCGATACAGACTGGTTTGGAGCAGTAAAGCACATGCTTGACAATTATAGCAATAATATCGGCGAGCTTAGAAATAAGGTTTCCTTTAATCAAATTGATGGAAAGCTTGTCAGCGAAGGCCTACAGTCTGTCAGCGATGCATATAGGGATGGAAAGATTGGTGCAGATAATCTTATGGCTGCATACACTGCAAATCTCTACTATGGACTTTCGTTGCAGACTATTGCAAAGGATGAGCGTTTGGCTGATTTTAATGGCAAGCAGTACAATGATATGATTGCCCAATACAAGGAAACTATAGATAAGTATCAGAAGCTTACCATTCAGGAATTGGTTGCTCGTCTGTCAGCTAAGGTTCCGTCTTCGGGAACGGCTACGGCAGCCAGCTCCGAAATGGGTATTTTGAAGAAGGCGATTAAGAATAACGGAAGAATGCTTCCACTTAGAAAATTGTTTGACCAGATTCCTACATTGCTTAGAAAGTTGTGTCCGTGCATGCTTATGAGCCCAATTTCCGTTGCACAGTACATTGACCCGTCATTCCCTAAGTTTGACTTGGTTATATTTGATGAGGCTTCACAGCTGCCAACATCTACAGCTGTGGGAACCATTGCAAGAGGCGAAAATGTAGTTATCGTAGGTGACCCTAAACAGCTGCCGCCAACAAGCTTCTTCTCTGCTAATATGGTCGATGAGGAAAATGTTGAAAAAGAAGATTTGGAAAGCTTGCTTGACGATTGTCTTGCGATTTCAATGCCTCAGGAGCACTTGAAGTGGCATTATCGTTCCCGTCATGAGAGCCTCATTGCATACAGTAATATGAAGTATTATGACAACAAGCTGTATACCTTCCCTTCACCAAGAGATTTGGTGTCAGAGGTTAAGATGGTGCATATTGACGGCTTCTACGATAAGGGTAAGACAAAGCAGAATAGAGCAGAAGCAGAGGCAATTGTTGCAGAGATTATCAGAAGACTTCAGGATGAAAAATTGCGTAATGACAGTATCGGTGTTGTTACATTTAGCTCGGTTCAGCAGAATCTTATTGATGATTTGTTGTATGAAGAGTTTAGAAAATATCCTGAGCTTGAGGAGTTTGACCGCAATTCAAAGGAGCCAATATTTATCAAGAACCTTGAAAATGTTCAGGGTGATGAGAGGGATGTAATTCTTTTCTCTGTTGGCTATGGTCCTGATAAGGACGGCAAGGTTTCAATGAACTTCGGTCCCCTTAACCGAGACGGTGGCTGGAGACGTTTAAATGTTGCTATCTCAAGGTCCAGAAAGAGTATGATTGTGTACTCAGTTCTTCGTCCTGAACAGATTGATTTGTCCCGTACACGTTCGGAAGGGGTGGAAGGTCTTAAGGGCTTCCTTGAGTTTGCTGAAAAAGGTAAGAATATGCTTGCAGCCCGTGCAGGAAGCAATGTTAAGGCACAGGATTATCTGATTGAGGAGATTGCCGACGCCATTTGTGAAATGGGCTATGATGTAAAATGTAACATCGGTTGTTCTGAATACAAGATGGACATCGGTGTTGTAAATCCGAAGAATAAGGCAACCTATATTTTAGGTATTCTTCTTGATGGCGAAAACTGCAAGGAAACTGCCACTGCAAGAGACCGCTTCGTGTCTCAGGCAGGTGTTCTTGAAGGACTTGGCTGGAATGTGATGCGTATTTGGACTCTTGACTGGTTGGATGATCCTGAACGAGTGAAGAAGGAAATCAAGACATTTATTGATAATGTTCCTGAAAAGGTGGAGATGGCTGATGGTGCCAATGCAGGCTGTGGTGTGAAGAAGGAGGAGAAGCAGGCGGAAGCTGAAAATGAGTTGCCTACAGAGGCGGTTTCAGTTTCAGATGATGAAACCAATCCGTTGAGCTTCGAAAGAATTGAGGAAGAGGTTTCATTGGAAAACAAGAAGAATTATATTTCAGCAGAAATTGGTGTACAGGGACCTGCTGATGAATTCTATATGGATGAGGCGTTTCCAAAGATTATGGCTGTGGCAAAGGAAATAGTTGACACAGAAGCACCAATTAGCAGAAAATATCTTATGAAGAAGATATATAATGCTTGGAGCATTACAAGAGGCGGAGCAAGAGTGGATACTATCTTTGCAAAGGTGGTAAAAGAGCTGGATATCAAGTTTTCTGGCGATGATGACAGAGTATTTATTTGGAGACAGGACCAGACTCCAACAGCGTATGACCAGTACCGTGTGGAGGATGCATCAGGCAATAAACGTAGCATGGATGATATTCCATCTGAAGAAATTATCATTGCAATAAAGGAAGTTCTTAACGAGCAGATAAGCTTGTCTGAGGCTGACTTGATCAAGGAAACAGCTAAGAAGTTCGGATATCCAAGACTTGGTAGCGTAATCGATTCAGTTATCAGGTTTGCAATTACCAAGGCTATGGAGCAGGGTGTGATTGGCAGGCTTGAGAATGGAAATGTTGGATTGAAGTAATAAGGGAAAAGGTTTAAGTAAAGTTCTCCCTGGCTTGTGGACAGGCGGTATATGAAGAATAATATTCTGTCAGTACCGGAAAAAACAATAAAAATAATAAAAAATCGGCACATAGAAGATTAATTGTTGCTTAGATACTCGAAAAGAGTGTAAAGAGTACCTGACACACAAAAAGTCTTCTATGTGCCGAAATAGTTTGGGTAAGCAAGAAGATTTCGGCATGAGAGGGATAGTTCTTCACATATACCGCCTACACAAATACAATCCTAAACGCAAGATTAGCTGAAAAGTATGGAATTAAGCGTGCAGAGATAGCGAATATGGAACCTGCATTTTTTATATTGACAAAAGTATCGTTGGAACGATATAATAAATAAAACTATCGCTGTGACGATATAAAGAGGTGCTGGTATGGGAAAGTTAACATTATATCATGGTTCGGAAAAGATAATAAATAAACCTGTGTATGGATTGGGAAATATCCACAATGACT
>CAYWDL010000018.1:0-16439 GCA_964457015.1 uncultured Roseburia sp.
CATTCCAACCGAACTCACCGATACATTCCTTATCAGAAGCGATAGGATACCATGTAATAACTGTACAGCCAGATGTTGTACCGAAAATGTAGCTACCATCTGTCTTGTCCTTCATTGTCATTCTTTCAACAGTATCTTCGAACTCATCCCATGTCCAATCCATAGCTGGCATTTCTTCATTATTTCTAATGAATACGTCTAAGTTAACGAAAGCAGCTGTAGGGAAGAACTTAACTGGTGTTGTCCACTTACTGTCTGTTCCAAGGTAACCAATCTTGTATTCATTGATACCCTTGATAACATTAGCAGATGAATCTTCTTCTGTGTTAGCATCTGCCTCCCAAAGAAGTTTCATATCAAAAAGTAACGCATTTGTAATAAATACGTCAGGTGAACCTAATACCCAGAAACAGTCTGGTAAATCACCTGTAACAGCAAGTGCCTGTAACTCATCATTGTTTGAACCAACGTCAAACTGCTTAAGAACAACATCAATATTTGGATAAAGATTTTCGAACTCAGCTTCTAAGGCTTCACTGATTTCGATATCCTGCCAGAATGTGTAAGTAAGTGTAATTTCATCAGTAGTATTCATTGCTTTAAGAACATTACCATTAGTTGAAGTTCCTGGCGTATCAGTTGTTCCGTCTGATGTACACGCTGTGAAGAGACTACCTGTAAGAGCTACTACAAGAGCTAAGCTTAAAAGCTTCTTAAGATTTTTCTTCATTTTTTTCCTTCCTCCTTAATTTTTCTACAAAAAACAAAGCAGAAAATATGTAACCTTTGCTTTTTGCGAATAAAAAATAAATATTTTTTTATCCTTTACATTTTACTATATAATTTTCACTTTGTCAATGCAGATTACACAAAGGAATTGTTGTAATGGACATTTTTTTTGTGAAATTATACAGTAAAATGTTTGGTTTCTTATTCTCCGGTAATACCGGCTCTATCAACACTTTCAACAAATTGCTTCTGTAAGAAGAAGTATAAAATAAGCAATGGCAAGATTGTAAGTACTGTAGCACACATACTAAGCGATGTGTTAAGACTAGGTCTTGTTTCTGTTGAAGAGTTAACATTCAATGATGCAGCATATTCACCATCGAATTTTGAAAGCTGTGTAATAAGTGGCTTTAATCCAGGTGCATCATTGGAAGCTGTATAAAAGTATAAGTTTGATAAATACTCTTCATTCCAATACCATACAAATGAGAACAAACCAACTACTACTAATGCGCCTGCGGCTGATGGTATGGCAATCTTAAAAAACTGCTTAAAATGACCTGCACCATCAATCTGAGCCGCTTCTGATAAAGCCTTTGGTATCTGCTTAAAGAATGACCAGCAAATCAAAATAAATAACTGCGATTTAAGACCCTGACCAAAAATTGCAGGAACAGCAAATGCCTTAATTGAATGCATAAATCCAAGGTTGCTGTAAATTCTAACAGTTTCAAGGATTGTAAGCTGCTGTGGCATAATAAACGAAAGAATAATTATACCGAATACAAGCTTCTTACCCTTAAAGTCATATCTTGCAAGACCATAACCAATAACCGAGCAGCTACAAATCTGAATGAGTGTAGGTACAATAGATACAATCAAGCTGTCTTTAAGTGCCACCCAATAATCAAGTGTATCCATTGCAAGCTTATAGTTGTCTAAGCTGAATTTTGATGGGAACCATGTTATACCAGGGTCCAATAAGTCATCCAGCGACATAAAGCTTGTGCTTATGATTGATAATATAGGTAATATGAAGATGAAGCCTACACCTACAAGAATTGCATATACTGCAATCTTCTTGAGAAGACCCATATCTTCCTTGCTGCCCATAAGCATCTTTCTTACCTTATCTTTTGAAAGAGGAGTTTTTGTTTTCTTTATCTTTTTAGCCTCTGCCTTAGCTGTTTTTTGTTTTTCCTTTTCAGCCTTAGCTTCCGCCTTTACAACGTCAAGCTTTTCCTTTTTAGACATCTTCTCTTCCTCCTCTCAAATCTTTTCCTTTAGCCTTTAATTTAGCTTCCTTCTGCAATGCCTTTTCAAACTTAACTGCATTTCTAGCTGTTCTCTTAGCCTGCTTCTTAACAAGCTTTCTAGCCTTCTTCTCAAACTTCTTGTTCTTCTTAATCTGCTTAATATAAGCATCAGGCTTTTCTTTAAAGAGCAATGCCACAATACCTACGAAGATAAGAACAACAACATTAAGAATCCAAGCAATAACAGCACCACGTCCATAACCGTTAACACTACCCTTAACAACATCACTGATATGCACAATAATTCTATTATTATTTGTATCCTGGCAAAGGAATATTGTTGTATAAATTGCATTAAGCAAAATCATTGGCTTAATTGTTGGCAATGTAATCTTCCAGAAACATTCCCAATTAGAACCACCATCAATCTTTGCTGCTTCATAAAGAGAAGTATCAATCTTCTGAATTGCAGCCAAGAAGATAAGAATCTGAACACCAGTATACCAAAGGATTGTAATTACACTGTTAAATACCGTTGTCAATGTATCGGCAATAAAACCAGGGAACATTGACTGTAATGTGGTTGTTATAATACTAATATCTACAGCGGAAATCGAGCTTGATGTACCTAATAAATCCGCCATAACAGGACCACTTGTTACAATAACCGGTATAAAGAATATTGTTCTGAATATTCCCTTTCCCTTTATATTAAGATTAAGGAACATTGCTATTATAAGTGCAAATACAACTATGAGCGGCACAAATGTTATCATCTTACCAATAAGTGATGTCAGGTCTGTCGCAAATGCCGTATATGCGAATATGGCATCAGGGAAGTTTTCAAAATTATTCCACTCTGTCTGAAGACCACCCGGTCTAATCATAACTGTACAGAACATATACCAGAATGTTCTACACATTGGATAAATCAAAAATACCGCTGCACCAATAATATATGGAAGCACAAAGAGGTAACCCATTCTGTTCTCGCGCTTTGTAAGCTTACTATGATGAACCTTTACTTTTACCTTACGCGCTCTACCATACTCGTCGACAAGCTCCACGTCATCTCCACTGGCTAAAAGTTCTTCTACCGTATATTTTTTCTTTTTCTTTTTTGCATCATTTGAAGCAGTATTATTAACCTCAACAGCTTCCTTTGATACATTCTTTAATTCTTCGTCTGTTTTAGTCTTTTTCATTATTCTGCTTCACCTACCTTATATGATAATGCTTCAAGAGTTATCCCATCTACAATCATCGGTTTTTCGGCATAATTTACATATACCTTCACGCCATTTGAATATGTTGTTATGGTTACACTACCATCAATCTTTTCATGAGCTACAATTAACGAATCACCAATTTTATCATTAAGTGCCTTAAGCTGTGAATGATAATCAGCAATTCTTTCAGCATATAAGCTATACTGTGATGAATATATCCAATTTGAGTTAGTATATAACAACTCTGTTGGTGATTCATTTGTAATAAGGAACGATGGATATACTCCTGTTTCTACTAACTTAAGGAAATATTCTGTTGCGTTAGCCTCAAAATTTACATAATCTGAATATACATCAATTGTTCCCTTTAAAACGCTTGTAAGGAATGGGATTTCATCAGATGCATAAACAAACATTGATGAATACAATGGCATATCAACAAACGAATCTGTATATTTCCATAAGTACTTAAATGGCTTTTCAAGAATTACATTCATTCCACTATCGCTAATCTTCTGCAACGCATCTGTATAATAAGTTCCTACTACATTTCTGCTGTACTGTGTACTATTTTTATAGTATGAGAACATATATGAGCTAATTCCACTAAATGCAACATTTGTGAGACCATCGTCCTTCATATCGTCCGCAAGCTTAATCATATATTCATTTGATAACTCAGGTATCAAATATCTAAATGTTGTATAAACCTTTAAGAACGGACTTGAAACCTCTTCAGTTCTCTGACCGAATCCCTTAACAGCGTCATAATTCGATGATGTTACGGCCTTATTTATTGTCTGCATATCAGTCATAAGGTACAACTCTGTTCCTGTTCCTTTAAGGTCCTTAACAAGGTCGTTCATGGCTGAATTACCGCCAATTGAGTTTGATACATTATACTTGTAGATAGGTGTTTCATAAATACCACCTTCCTGCCATCCTGTATAAATAGCAAGTATGTCCTCAACGCCTCTTGAATTCAAATCAGCAAGAATATCTCTTACATTTTCAACAGTTGTTGCAACTACATCAGTCTTGAATACAAGAAATTCTTCCTTATCAACACCAAAGAAATCTACTCTTGTATTAAATGTACCATCAGAAGTCTTTACCAAATCACCATCTGCAATAAGCTTATTTCTGTAGCTTTCAGCCAAACCTATATAATTTGCCTTATCTCCACATGTGAAAAGAAATGCTATTTCAACATCTCCTAACAAGCTTTCATTACATGTAGCCTCAACTATAGACTGATACTGCACTGTATCTGAAAGGCTTCTCTTGTATATGTCTCTATACACCATTCTGCAACCTGCGTAGTTCTCATAAAGATTAGCTACACCATTGAAGTTTCCTTCGATTCTCGCACTTGTTTCGCCCTTTGTAATTATACCAAGTACCGCAAACTGTGTATCTGAATGAACCATGCCCCAGTACGGTGCAATAATTGACTCAGTTGCATTAGATGTACCAATCAAATCAGTTTCATCATATGTAGATGAGCTACTTATGTCAAATGAAAAGTCTGAACCATATACTCTCTGAAGGTAACCTGATGAATACTTAACAGCCTGCTTATTATCACCGTATGTATAAAAGTTATTTGAATAGTCAACCTTTATACCATTACCATCAGGTAATATCATATATCCATCTCTATCGCCCTTCTCTGTCATACCAAGGCCATTGAAGATATATAAATCGCCGATATACACATCTGCATGTTCATCAACTATTGATTTGGTTCCATCGTCATTCTTTACTGTTTTTTGAACAGTTTTACCTTCTTCCTTAATAGAATCATAAGGTACATTTACTTTAAGACCTTCATCATCAAGCTTAACATCCACGTCGAAAGAAATTCCTTCAGCAGCATATACAACTGACACCTTAAATCCATCATTACTTATGTCGTAAGAAAGACTAGCATTCTTAACACCAACAGGTGACATTCTCTTTGAAGTATTACCTTCCAATGTGATATAAGAAAATGCAATACCTGATGTTATCATTGAAGCCGCATCTTCGTTGTAATTACGTGCTGTAGCATCCTCCTCGGATACTGTTGAAGAAAGGATTGCACCTGTCTCCACATCTCTGATAAGAATTGAACAATTGCTTTCTTTAAGGTACAATTCAACCTTACCATTAGATGTTATATACTTGTGACCATAAATCTCATCCGCCTTTTCAACTACAGCTTTCTCCAAAGCCTGCTTCTGTCTTTCCGCCTCTGAAAGCTCTTCTGTATCAACTTCACCTACAATGAATGGACCATTGTTAACAACTGAATTATTAACAAGGGCATTACTCTGGTTCTTAGCAGTTGCAAAAGAAATGATAGGTGTAAACATCAAGCAAACAAGACCTAAACTTAATACTCTTTTAAACTTCTTATTGACCAAGTCGATACACCACCTCTCCGTAAATTGATTTAACGAAATTGATTACCTGTGCAGCCAAGATGTACATAATAAATGCAAGTGCAACGAATACAACTGCTGCAAATAATGTAATACCAATTACTTTAAATGTTTCTTTTACTGAATAGTTATTTATTTCCTTAATTGATAAGAATATCAAAACAGCTATCCATGCAAACATAATAACGTTACCAAATTCAATTATAAAGCTTTCATTAAATGTCACTACCATACCAACAAGATAGAGCATTGGCTGAATAATGAAATATGGTGTAAATGAGTACAAGTAACTCATAAGTATCTCTTTGAATCTACCTTCACCATCTGAAATAGTACAGATAAGATATGTCATTGCTGCCGCAAAAATAAATCCAAAAATTACTACTGCAATATCTGTAACAATATAGTAAGAACCATCCATAACGTTCTTAACAAGGAAACCGCCAAAGTATTTATTTACAATCATAATAACCATAAATAATACCATAAAGAATGCAATTGCAGCACTCGATATCATACCCTCACGTTTAACTGCATAAGCACCGTCAATTGGATGTGTTGCATATGTTTTAGCATACACAATCTGTGCAAAAAGCTTATTCTTCTTAAACTTCTTCCATATTCTTCTATATGGATCAAAAAGTCCTGTCTTCTTGTCAATCTTACCAAGAATCATGCAAACAAGCCATAAGCCCACAAGCAATCCAATAACATAGATAAGATTACTTTCAAGCCACTCATTTCTGATTTCCCAGAAAGCATCTGAATATCCGTCATATTCTTTAGCTAATCTGAAGTAGTACAATGCCTGTTCAAAGTTTTCTTCCTGATAATATGCCTGACCCATAGCCTGGTTAGCATAATCAAACAATGAATTCATCAAAATGATTTCTTCCAAAGGCTCTTTACTTTCTGTATATCTACCATTCTGGTATAATACAAGTGATTCATGAACCAAATCAGTAAATTCAGTTGGCTGGAATACCTGTATTTCATTGTTTTTACTATCTAAAACATAAAGTCTGTCTCTTGTATCAACATCAATACCAGATATAGTTGCAAACAAACCTACTCTCATAGCCTGATCATCAGCTCCACCGAATCTGAATAACAACGAACCTTCACCAGTATACTCAAATATATAACCTGTACTTGTTACTGCGTATACGTTGTCATATTTACCGGCAGTAATAGCAACACCACTAGTTGGTGTAACCTCTGTCTTTAACATGTTGGCACCAGACTTATTAAGCTTTTTAATTGTCTGTGTTGTACCCGATGATTGTGTTACTGTATAAATAAGTCCATCCTCATCGATATCTACGTTAGTAGGTGTATCTACCTGTCCTCTAACGTTTGTTTCAGATGCTTTATCTGTAATAAAGAACTCCTGAATCATATATGCAAGTGTTACAGTCTGCTCATTGGCACCGAAGTAACCAAGGAAGGTTCCTCCCTCTTCAGGTGAAATCTGAACGATACCATTTGTATTACCCTTACTGATAATATACATGATACCACCGTTATCTACTGCAACCTTTGTTGGAACGAATCTTACGCCTTCATTACCATACAACGGGCTTTCCGGATTCAAATAATATGTCACCACTTCCCATTTATAATCATAGGAATATTCACTCCACTGTGTTCCGTTTTCTGCTGTAAATACTTCTTCAACTACTTCAGGAACTGTTCCCTTTTTATACTTGAACACATAAACAGCACCGTTTTTCTGACGTTCCTGTCTATCAGGTTCAATTTCACTACTTTCAATCATATTATCAGCTACATATACATATGTATATCCGTCATCGCCTTCTTTTACAAACACACCTGTAGGCTGTGCTAACCAGCCCTCACCGATAACTCTGTCCAATTTACCGTCAAGTGTAGCGACTACGATACGTGCATTCTTTGTATCAGCAATATACATATAACCATCTTCTGTGATTTTGATATCTGATGGCTGTGCTAAAGTCACGTCTTCAATACCATCAATTTCACTAGTGATTTTTGTAAATGTTGTATATGGTGTATACGCTGCCTGCGTTTCAACATACTGTCCATAACCATTTTGTGTGTAAGTTATATATGGTAATTTTGCATATGCTTCAGATGGTTTTGAAACTGCGGTAATTACCAGAACCAAACTCAACACTAAGGCTAAGCGTTTTATAAATTTCTTCATATTTACCTCCTTTTTTTATTTTCATCTTATTCTTATTTAATACCTGAATGAGCCATTGTGTTCATAACGTCCTTCTGATTTAAGATGAATATTATCAAGTTAGGTATAAACATGATCAATGTTGCTGCCGCCTGTACACCCTGACCCTGAACAGTATTGTTCAAGCTGGTAAGTGTAGAGGTATAAAATGTTAATGTCTTCATCGCATCTGTGTTAACATAAAGGTTTGATGTTTCTAAGTTGTTCCACACCTGCTGGAATGAAAGGATAAGACCTGTTGCAATCGCTGGTTTGATAAGCGGTAAAACGATCTTTCTGTAAATCATAAATGGTGTGGCACCATCAATAGATGCTGCTTCGATTAACGCATCCGGCACCTGGTCAACGAACTGCTTAATAAGGAACAAACTTACAGGCATCGCAATAAGCGGTAAAATATGTGCCCAGTATGTGTTTGTTACATGTAATCCACTGATAACTAAGTATCTCGGGATTGATACGGCTGTCATAACGAACATAAGAGCCGCCTGGTTTAATGAGAAGATAGGTCCTCTCAATTTAAATCTCATCTTTGACAACGCATAAGCTGCCATTGTTGAAATAATAACACCACCTACACATACTGCAACAGTTACGATCAAACTGTTGAATACATACTTACTAAGTGGTATACCTGCATTTCTTGCAGATTTCATCAACGCATTGAAGTTGTCAAATGTTGGATTTGATACATAAAATCTTGGTGGAACTAAGAATAATTCCTCCATAGGCTTAAATGCATTAACAAAGTTGAATACAAGTGGGAAGAGCATAAATATAGCAAGTGGCAAAAGCACTACGTATATTTTAATCTGACCACGTTCAAATTTTGCTGGGTTAATACCATTTCCTTTATATCCGGCCATTTTCGCTCTCCTTTCTACTCTTTCTCACCAAATAATTTTGTTGCTACCTTTGAGAATACTGTTATGATAAGAAGCAACACTACTGAAACTGTTGCAGCATAACCCATCTCAAATCTAATGAAACCGTAGTCTTCGATATGGTTAACAATCAACTGACCTGCATATAATGGTGTTGGGTTTGTACCTGACAACTGAACACCAAGTGCACCATTGTTGAATGTGTTAACAATAGCCATAACGGCACCGAATAACATCTGTGGCTTCATTGTTGGAATTGTGATATAAATCATTTCCTGAAATCTGTTCTTAATACCGTCAATAGCGCCTGCTTCATAAAGCTCATCATCAGCATTCATAATACCTGCCAACATAGCAAGGAAGCCAACACCCATACTACTCCACAAACCAACTATAATCATAATCAGAAGAAGAGTCGTACCGTCTGTGAGCCATAATCTTGGCTCGTTAAGTATTCCTAAATCAATAAGTATAGCATTCAAATAACCATAAGATTCACCCAAGAAAATCTGTCTCCACATAACCTGCATCGCAACACCCTGTGTAAGAGATGGCGAATAGAAAATAAGAGCTAAAACTGTTCTAGGTGTCTTTGTGAGCTGTGAAATAGCCCATGCTAACAAAAATGCTAACGCATATCCACCAGGACCAACAATAAGACAAAATGTAATTGTATTTGGAAGTACATATTGCATAAAAATTGAATCCTGTGTAATCAAGTTAATATAATTCATAAATCCTACAAAGTTCGGAGCTTGAATTGTATTGAAATCTGTAAAAGATAATCCAATAGCAATAGCAATCGGAACTACGATAAATGTTACAAAAAGTAACAAATATGGAAGTAGGAAAATATATGGAGTTGCTTTACTTGTCTTCATTTTTTCATATCCTCCTATCGCTAATTAATCCGTCATGCCTAAAATTTCTTTTACATTCTCTAATGTAGGTACTTTGTATTCTTTAATAACATTTCCACTTTCATCTAAGTAACCAAATTCTTTAAGCTTTCTTTCCGTCTCTCTGTTCATCAGCTTAACTGCCGAGTCAAGAGTGGTTCTAAGCGGTTCACCTTGAGTAACAACAGAAATATATGCATTACTCAATTCTCTCTCAAGCATATATGTACCTGGAATTCTTGGTGATTCAACAATATTTTCCATAGCCTCAAGAATAATGTACTTATCCCTGCTCTTCCATGGAAGCATCTCAAAGGCCTCTATGTTTGCAGTATTCCAAATGTATTCTTTACCGTATGTTGTCTGAAGAATTGTACCAAACTCAAACTGTGTTTCAGTACTCATCCACCATTCCAAGTATCTCCATGCTGCTTCTGTTCTTTCCATTGATTCACCATTTGTAAGAACTACATCAACTTCTCCTTCATCCGGCTTAAAGATAATTGAACTCTGAGCAGCACCGGCTGTCTGTCTCTGAATTTCCCCATCTTCATCTTCCACACCAGGAATAAGTGAAATTTCCCAAGAGTTTTCGATTTCAGGAGCTGCATTTATAAGCAAGCTGTATGTGAAGTAATCTGAAATACCAATTGGATAATCACCATTTCTAAAGTGCTGGTAGAAGTTAGCTTCTGCCGGTATATCATAAATTGTAAATAATTCTGTAAGTTCCTTGAACGCTGCTACACCTGCTTCACTATTAATCTGTGTATCACCAGCTGTCTCACCGTAAAGTGTTGCACCATACTGGTAGAAAATTGGTGTTGTCATAGCAAATGTTCTCATACCGGTTGTTCCGGCTGTTGGGTAATAGAAGCTAAGACCTCTATTTGTAAGCTTAGGAATCATATCCTTAACATCATCAAGTGTCTCCGGAACCTCTAAATTAAGCTTATCCATAACATCTGTTCTGTAGAACAATACCCAGAAGTAGAATGTTTCAGGCATTGAGTAAATACCATCATTCATTGTTGAAGGAATAAGTAATCCCGGTGGGAACTGGCTTAATACGTTCTGGTAATTTAAGTATTCTTCATCACCTTCGAAGTAATTGAATGTCGTCATATCAACAATGGCTTCTCTCAAGGCGAATTCGATTGGCTGTGCGTAATCCACCGCCTGACCAACATCCGGAGCCTCGCCTGCCGCATTGGACAAGATAAGCTTCTGCGCATCCGGCATGATAGATAAGTCTACTTCGATACCTGTCTCAGGAGTAAACTGTGTATCAATCATCTGCTGAATGATTTCCAGATACTGTCTTGGTCTGTTAATCCATACCTGCAAGTGTGTTGGATCTGTATTAGATACCGAATATGAATTATCGCTAAATGACTCAAAAAATCTTACGATTGATGCCCAAATCTTAGCAAAAATATTTTCCTTTGTAGGAAGCTTGCTTTCAGCTCCATCCTGATATACATATACTCTATCAAAAGAAATATTGTCTGCATCAAGAGCTGTAATAAGATTTGCAAGCATCTGGTTTACAGAGCTTGTGCTCTGCGAAAGTTCAGCAAGTCTGTAAGGAATATCATTTGGTTCCTCTTTAAATGTTTCAAGCTTTTTCACGGCTAATTTAATCTGTGATAAACATCCAACATTCTCAACATCAGAGTATGCTGATAACTCTTCGTACATTGCATTGAGCTCATCAATCCACTTCTGAAGATTTTCTTCAATACCCGGGATATACTTTGTGATTTCAATCTCTCTGTACTTACTTGTATTTGTACCTGCTAACTTTGTTACTTCAAGAGTAAGGTCGTTAATTTCGCTCATAACAACGTCAATTGTCTCAAATGCCTTTCTTAAAGGATTGTGAGAAATTGTAAACGAAATAAGATGTGTACCTTTTTCAAGCTTAATAGCCATCTTACCATCAGTGTCATCTAATAATGTGTGAAGAGTGAAATCATTTGCATAATCAAATTCATAAGACTGCAATAATTCGTTAGGTATTTCACCATCAACCTTTATATCCATAAATACCGGGAAGTCAACCTTATCACTCTGACGATAATTAACCGCAAAATAATAATATCCTGTTTCCGGAACCTCTACCTCATATGATACACTCTGACCCGAATCAGCAAACGAACCGCTATCAATGATATTAAGTACTTTCTTGCTTGAGCTGTATGGCTGCAAATCAATATCATACTCACATGTTGGTCTGATTGACGAGTCATTTCTAAATGCTGGTCTTTCTGCCTCACGTTCTACAAAGAAATCTCCGCTTGCAGAATTTGATTCATATGCACTAAGTTTTTCTTCAGCAGAAAGGTAGAAGTTACCAATCTTTAACTCAGCCTCGTTAAGCGTGATTGTTATAATATTCTCACCTTCTTCTAACTGAAGTGTAAGAGGTGTTGAATATCTGTAACTGGCATCATGAATCGGCTTATTGCTCCATTCCATAACCTTGTCTGGGATTGATACAACTTCATTTTCATATCTGTCATAAGCCTTCTCAGCTTCCTTCCACTGGCTTTCGTAGAGCTGTCTACGACATTCATAGAAAGGAACCTCACCATTTAAAGTGATTTCAGCTTCTGGAACAAGAATAGATTCTTCATCGTATGAAATATAGTCAAAGCTTACTACATACACACCCTTCTTTTCTACATCCAGTTTTAATGTGACAGTATCGCCATATTCAAGTTGAACAACTTTTTCAACTTTTTCTCCGATATAACTGTCATAGCCATTGATCTCATCAGTCAATGTACCGCCATCAACGTAAATGTCGCCAATGTTATACACAATATCGCTACCTGTATACTTAGGATATGTATACCCAGCGCTTACTTTTGTGTAATTCTTCTCGATCATCTCATTGATGTACTCTTCCTTAACACTGTCATCTTCAGTGTCGCCTGTTGTCTCATCTGCTTCATCAGCATCTTCGTTTTCTGTTTCAGTAACAGTAGCATCGTTTTCTGTTTCATCTGCCGGAGCAGCAAATGCAACAAACTCGCACGCTAACATTGAAATCATCATAACCAATGCAATAAAGCGTTTCAGGCTTTTACGTCTCATATCTTTTTGCCTCCCTCTGTATATATTTTCTATCTACCTATCAAATTTTGTGCAATTTTATAGTATTTTTTATCAATAGCGCACAATCAGGCAGACTAAGACTATGATAATATTATATACATATCTCACATATATGTCAAGGAAAACAAACTCATTCTTTATGCATTATTAACAACTTTTGGCAATTTTTCCTTAAGTAAAAATTAACAAAAAATTTAGATTTCTTCGTCGCATAACTGAAAATAAATAAGCACTGTAAAAATCTTGCAAGCAATTTTTTACAGTACTTATTTATTTTCGGTTGCCCGACTCAATGTTTCGCACAAAGCAAGGCACACCCATTTGGGTGTGCCTTGTATATCAATTTTCAATAATTAATAATTAATGATTATTCTTCATCATCGTCGTCATCTGCTGATTTCTTCTTACCAGCAACTACTGCTACAACAACTACTACCACGATAACTACTACTACTGCTACTGCAATACCAAGAATCATACCTGAATTGCTATTATTTGTCTGAGCTGCTGTTGTTGTTTCAACTGGCTGCAAATAATCTGCATTGTTTACATTAGCTGTTGTTGGCTTGTTAGATGTTGTTTCTGGCTGCTTGATTTCTGGCTTTGTTGCAGCATCATAATCTCTATCTGCAATTAACTCTTTAACATCATCTGCTGTAAGAGCTCTGTCATAGATATAAAGGTTATCAATTGCTGCTGAAACCGGAGAGTCCCAGGCATTTACACCAACGAACAATCTTGATGCCTCTGTTACTATATTAAGAACAGCTGTTGTTGCATCATAACCAGCTGCATATGCACCGATATCTTCGCCATTTACATAAATAGTTACAACACCTGCATCAACTGAATATGTAACATTTGTCCAACCAGCCCAATTTCCATCTGAATCCACAAGACTTGTTGTACCACCTGACTGCCAAACATCCATCCATTCCTGTGGAGTTTTGCCAGGAATGTCATGAATCCAAACACCAGCTGCGTATGCAAGAGATGCCTGCCAACCACAGCCAAAGCTTGCCCATGCAGCATCAGCATCTTCCCAGCTTGTTGAAAGGAATAATACTGGTGAGTATGTACTATATGATGTATACCAAATATCATATGAGAATGTAAATGTGTTTGATGAAGGAACTGCATCTGTAAGTTCGAGACCATATGCTGAAATCAAACCGTTAAGTGCAACAGCTGAACCATTAACACCATTTGCATATTCTACTTCTTCCGAACCTGTAGCATCAACGTTAACCTTTGAAGATGTTATTGTTGCTGCCGTTCCTGTTACCTCATTTTTCACATTGCCTTCAAAATCATACTGACCGATAAGGCCTGTTGTTGTATCTGCAAATGTCATAACTGTCGAAGATACAACCATAATAGCTGTAGCTAATAAAGCTAAAATTCTTTTCTTCATTTCTTAAAGTCCTCCTTAATTATTATTGAAATTGATAATTTATGTGTTTTTCTCATAAACCTTACTATATTCTATACCATTTTATGTGCATTGTCAACAATAATAACTACCTTTTTTGAAATATTTTTAAAAAAGTATAAAGGAAATATTAAAAAATAAAGGAAATCTGTTTAGATTTCCTTTATTTTTTATTTAGAATTTCTATGTAACATTTTATTTAAAATAATTTACACCAGACTCAAATATCTTCATATCCTGCTCACCGTAGATATTCATGGCAACAGCATCACCTCTTCTTTCAGAGTGAGCCATCTTACCAAAACATCTTCCATCAGGACTCAAGATACCTTCGATAGCTGCATAAGAGCCGTTAACATTCCACTCTTCATCCATTGTTGGACTGCCATCAAGGTCAACATACTGTGTAGCAACCTGTCCGTTTGCGAATAACTTGTCAATCCATTCCTTATTAGCAACAAATCTACCTTCACCATGAGAAGCCGGATTTACATATGTCTTACCAACCTCTGCTAACGCAAGCCATGGCGACTTATTTGTAACAACCTTTGTATATACCATCTTAGATACATGGCGGTTGATTGTATTAAATGTAAGTGTTGGTGAACTTGCATCCTGTCCTGTAATCTCACCATTTGGCACAAGACCAAGCTTGATAAGCGCCTGGAAACCATTACAGATACCAAGTGCAAGACCATCTCTTTCATTTAACAGCTTATGAACTGCCTCTTTAAGCTTTTCATTTCTAAATGCAGTTGCAAAGAACTTAGCCGAACCATCCGGTTCATCACCTGCGGAGAATCCACCTGGGAACATAATAATCTGTGCCTTAGCAATGTTTTCCTCAAATACTGCTACAGATTCTCTAATATCCTCTGCATTTAAGTTTTTGAATACCTTTGTTATAACATTAGCTCCCGCTCTTTCAAATGCCTTTGTACTGTCATACTCACAATTTGTACCCGGGAATACAGGAATAAATACTGTAGGCTTAGCAATTCTGTTCTTGCAAACATATACATTACCTGCTGTGTACATTGGTGTCTCAAGCTTAGCTGTATCCTTTGCACCTCTTGTTGGGAATACCTTTTCAAGAGTCTTCTCCCAAGTCTTAACCGCATCCTCCAATGCAATTGTCATACCATCGTATACAATATCACTAGAATTTGTAACCGTACCAACAATCTTATAATTTGCCTTATTGCCAGATTCAGCCATAGCAGCTTCTACTGCATCAAGCATTTCCATAGGAACTTCTGCTACAATATTACCAAATTCAACTGCGAACAGTTCCTCAGCCTTAACATCTGATGAAATGTTTACGCCAAGCATATTACCGAATGCCATCTTTGAAACTGCTGCTGCTAGGCCCTTAGAATCAAGAGCATAAGCTGCCACGATAGCCTTCTTCTGAATGAGATTATGAATAGCTTCATACATCTTCATTACCTGAGCATACACAGGCTTGTTATATTCATCCTTTTCAATATTAAACTTAACAATCTTATTTCCAGCCGCTTTAAATTCAGGAGAAACAATGTCACCCTCCTTAGCAATATCAACTGCAAATGACACCAATGTAGGTGGTACGTCAATATCATTGAAGGTTCCTGACATACTGTCCTTACCACCGATTGATGGAAGTCCGAAGCCAAGCTGTGCATCATATGCACCAAGGAGTGCTGCAAATGGCTGACTCCAACGCTTCTTATCCTCTGTCATTCTTCTGAAGTATTCCTGGAATGTAAATCTAATCTTTGAGTAATCACCACCATTAGCAACAATCTTAGCAACTGATTCAACAACTGCATAGATTGCACCGTGGTACGGACTCCATGTTGATAAATATGGGTCAAAACCATAACTCATCATTGTTACTGTATCGCATTTACCCTTAAGTACCGGCAACTTAGCAACCATAGCCTGTGTTTCTGTCTTCTGATACTGTCCACCGTGTGGCATAAATACTGAACCTGCACCGATAGAACCGTCAAACATTTCCACAAGACCCTTCTGGGAACAAACATTAAGGTCAGCAAGTGTTTCAAGCCATTTAGCCTTAACATCAGCAACTTCCTTAATCTCAAAGTAGTTATCCTCCTTAACAGGCATCTCTACTTCTACATCTGTTTCCTGATGAGCACCGTTTGTATCAAGGAATCTTCTTGATAAGTCAACGATTGTCTTACCTCTCCACTTCAAAGTTAATCTTGGGTCTTCCTTAACAACTGCAA
>CAYWDL010000019.1:0-8105 GCA_964457015.1 uncultured Roseburia sp.
ATGCAGACCAGTGGGGTATAATTGATGAGAATCGCTGGAATACATTTTACAAGTGGCTTTATGAAAATAAGCTTACAAACAATGATTTAACCGGAAAAGGATTTAGTAATGAGTATATTAAAGCTGAAGACGAATAATTTAATAAAGAGCTTTGATGGAAGAGTGATAATCAAGGATATTAATATTGAACTTAATCAAGGTGAAATAGTATCCCTGATTGGTGTAAGCGGTTCGGGAAAAACAACGCTTTTTAATATGCTTTCAGGATTACTTGAGCCTGATAGCGGCAATGTTTATCTTGATGGTGAGGATATTACCGGCAAACCTGGGAAAATCAGTTATATGCTTCAAAAGGATTTACTTTTACCACACAAAAAAATAATCGATAATGCAGCCCTTGGACTTGTGGTAAAGGGAATGAAGAAGAAGGAAGCCAGAGAAAAAGCAAACCAATTCTTTGTGGATTTTGGTTTGGATGGCACGCAGGAGCAGTATCCGTCTCAGCTTTCAGGGGGGATGCGTCAAAGAGTTGCATTTCTTAGGACATATCTTGTAACGGAAGGAGTAGCGCTTCTTGATGAACCCTTTAGTGCCCTTGATACAATAACAAAGAGTCAGATGCATAATTGGTATATGGATATTATGAGTAAGATTGAAATGTCGACTATCTTTATTACTCATGATATTGAGGAAGCGATTTATTTATCCGACAGGATTTATATTTTAGGTGATACGCCGGGAATAATAAAAAAAGAAATCATTATAGATAAAGAAAAACCAAGAACAGAAGAGTTTACATTGACTAATGAGTTTTTGGAATATAAAAGGCAAATTAAAGAATTACTTGCATAAGGATTGAAAAAAGACTTCATTTTAGGTAGAATAACCTTTAATGAAGTTTTTTTGAGGTGTGGTACGTATGAGGAAGAAAATAATAGCAGGAATATTAATTGTTATAGGGTTGTTTTTGGGAATAAAATTTTTGTTTTTTAATAAAATCGGGGAAATAATGTTTGTGTACGATAATGAAATGTGTCAAAGCTTCGTATATCTCAATGACAAGCTGATTGGCCGGATTGATGGCGAGGCTAGCTTTATGAAAAATATGGATAATACCAGCTGCTATTTGTATACACAGCACATTAGTGGGTGCTGCTATGACAATGGTGGTAAAGATGCTGTTTATTATTTGAAGGGCAATGATTTTGTTTTGGTAGGGGAAAATATGGCGTTGATATCTGTTGCAACTCATTCTAAAGAAGCATTATTAATTGATGAAAATGGTTGTTTGTATAGATTTGATGGAAAAAATCTTGAACAATTAACAGATACTGTAATCAAAAATGCAGCCATATCAGGCAATGGTAAATATTATGCATATTTTGCCAATGGAAATAGCTACTTTGGGGAAAAACCTGAAAATGAAATAATTGTCAATGACGTGATGATTTGCTATATTTCAAATAATGCTGAATGCATATACGGGATAGAAAATAAAGAAAACACAGGCTATTATGATATTGATTTAGACTGGTTTGGTGCAGATTATTTATTGTATATGGATAAGCCGGATATGTATATGGTTGACAAAAATGGTGATATGAAATTAATCGCAGAAGGTGTTACTAATGTAAATTGTTTGAACGCTAATGGAAAAAGCATAATGTATACTACTGAGGAGGGTACATTTGTTTCAAAGAATGGTGGGAAATCTGAACAAATAAGTGAAAAGCAAGTCACATCCACACATTTTAATGTTAAGAATAAAAATTGGGTGGATGATTTTGGTCCATTTAAATCATTTGATGGAGTAATATGTTGGTTGGAAGGAAAAAATGATTTAGATACAATCGGATTTATTGAAGAAGATTTAAGTATTAAAGAAATTATTTCCGAAGAATCAATGTATATTGTTGATGTGAACCATAAGAATGATAAGGTTTTGTATAAGGTTTTTGATTCACCCGGAGATTATAATTATTACATTCTGGATGTAAAAAATGAAACCTGCAGTTTGGTTGTTGGTTCAGAAGCCACGATTAGTTGTATGGATGTAGAAAGCGAGTATTTTTATTATTTTGACGGAGATGTATATAGGAATTCAGCTGGAGTTGTTGATTTTCAATATAGTATGTATTTCAATGATACAGAAGGTAATGCTGGTATGGTTAAAACTGCTTTTTCTGATGTGATAGACATTTATTCGTATAAAAGTGGCTGTTTTGTAATATGTAAAAATGGTGTGTATTATGTTGAGGGGAAAAACGCAGAAATACTAGATGGATTTGACAGTATAAATGGATTTTTTGGAAATGATGACAGTCAATCTTTATACGCCTGGGATGATGAACATGTGTATAAGGTTGTAAATTTTAAGTTGAAAAAGCTGGAAGGTGAATATAAAAGTATAGAATGGGGAACGGTGAATGACTAATGAAATATGAAAATATTATTAAAGCAACATTCATAGAACGACCAAATCGATTTATAGCTTATGCCAAGCTGGGAGATGAAGTGGTCAAATGTCATGTGAAAAATACAGGTCGATGCAAGGAATTATTGATTCCAAATGTATCAGAAGTTTTTTTGGAGGACCATGGCGAAAACACATCGCGTAAAACAAGATATTCTCTGGTAAAAGTCATAAAGAATGGACGTTTGATAAATATGGATTCACAGG
This sequence comes from uncultured Roseburia sp., assembly GCA_964457015.1. Classification (GTDB taxonomy): domain Bacteria; phylum Bacillota; class Clostridia; order Lachnospirales; family Lachnospiraceae; genus SVEL01. Next base: position 2,681 of record CAYWDL010000019.1, read on the forward strand.
CTCCCAACCAGATTGCACACGAATGGTTAGATTCATGTGCACTGTTTGATGATATTACATTTATAAAGCGTGAACAAAAGTATGGCAATTCAAGATTTGATATATATTATGAGCGTGGGGATGGAATCAAAGGTTTCATGGAGGTTAAGGGTGTCACTTTGGAAGAGGACAATGTGGCGAGATTTCCTGATGCGCCTACTGAGCGAGGAGTAAAGCATATTTATGAATTGATTGAGGCGAAGCGAGCAGGATATGAGGCAAATGTTTTGTTTGTGATTCAAATGAAAAATATAGACCATTTTGAACCAAATTATAAAACACATCCTGAGTTTGGACATGCCTTAAAAGAGGCAAAAGAAGCTGGAGTGAATCTTTGGGCAATTGATTGCTATGTGACAGAGAATGATGTGATTGCAGGCGATTTTGTGACTATAGAATTGGACTAGGAGAGAATAATGTATAATTACAAATTGACTATCGCATATGATGGTACAAAGTATAATGGATGGCAAAGGCAGGGGAATACTGCTAATACAATTCAGGGAAAGCTTAATGAAATAATAGGTAAATATCTTTCTGAGGAAGTGGATGTGGCTGGCTCTGGAAGAACTGACAGAGGTGTTCATGCAAGAGCTCAGGTAGCTTCTTTTAAAGTAAAACAAGCCATTGATGTTGATAGGTTTGTTGCTGATATTAATGGATATTTACCTAAGGATATAAGAGTTTTGCATATGGAACAGGTTGATGACAGATTCCATGCTAGACTCAGCGCAGTGTCAAAGACATATGAGTATGTAATTGATAATGGTCAGGTTAGTGATGTTTTTTCTAGAAAGTACGTATGTAGAATTGAAGAAAAATTAGATTTTTCGGCTATGAAAAAAGCTGCAAAATTGTTAGTGGGAACCAATGATTATATAAGCTTTTGTGGGAATAAGCATTTTAAGAAATCTTCTGTTAGAACGGTTTCGGATATAAAAATAGTTGAAGCTGAAGGAATGATGGTAATATTATATACTGGAGACGGTTTCTTGCAAAATATGGTGCGAATTATGACAGGTACCCTTATAGAGGTTGGACTTGGTAAGAGAAATGCAGACAGTATGAAAGATATAATTGGCGCTAAGTCAAGAGAAGCGGCTGGATTTATGGCACCGCCAGAAGGCTTGTTTTTGTATGAAGTAAAGTATTGACATTTTTCTACAAAATTGGTATTATATACAAGCTATAAGTCCTGTGAGGGAGTAGCAAGCCTTAAAGGGTAACAAGTCAACATACTGGTTTTTTAACCTGGCTTGTTTTAAATTGCGAGACTCATGTTTAGTTTAACTATGCATGGAGTCTGTTTATATGGTTTTTGGTGTCCCAAGTATAGTTATGCTGTACTTGGGATTTTGTAATATTAGCCCTGCTATATAAAATTAAACATTTGGAGGAAAAATGAAATGAACTGGAGTTTAGAATTTGTAGTTACCAGCATTATGCTTGGTGTAGGACTTGCAATGGATGCTTTTTCTGTATCCATGGCAAATGGGTTAAACGAACCTAAGATAAAAAAAACAAAGCTGATAGGTATAGCGACAACCTTTGCAGTTTTTCAGGCAGTTATGCCGATGACAGGTTGGCTGTGTGTACATACTATCGCTGAGAAGTTTGAGGCATTTCAAAAGTTTATTCCTTGGATTGCACTAATATTACTTGGATACATTGGAATAAAGATGATACGTGAATCTAGTGAAGAATGTGAATGTGGAGAATGTACTAAGCTTACTTTTGCAGCTCTTATGATACAGGGAATTGCTACTTCGATTGATGCGTTATCAGTTGGCTTTACCATTTCATATTATGGCTTTGTAATGGCTTTAGTCTGTTCATGCATCATCGCGCTGGTTACATTTTTTATATGTGTCAGTGGGGTGATTATTGGTAAAAAGTTTGGTACAAAGCTTGCAGGAAAGGCTTCAATTCTTGGTGGTGTCATTTTAATTATTATTGGATTAAAGATATTTATTGATGGTGTTTTCTAAAAAGGAAAATTATATGTAACGAAATGTTATTTTTACGGATAAATAGAGTAGAAAGGAAGGAGGATTATGGAAGAACTATACAAACAGAATTCCAAAATTGTTTACCATTTTCTCTACTCTATGTGTAAGGATGAAGGTTTATCTGAAGAATTATTGCAGGAGACTTTTTTGAAGGCATTTGAATCTATGGATAGATTTGATGGCAGCTGTAAGATATCCACGTGGTTATGCCAGATTGCAAGACATCTTCTATACCAACATTGGTCGAAGCAAAATAGGGCACAAATGATGGAGATGGACGAGATGCTTGTTTCAGGAGAAGATACAGAGAAGCAAGCGATAAACCGAGTTGAACTGGCAGATGTATGGGATAAGGTGCAACAGATGCCAAGGGAAGTCCGGGAGGTTGTCACATTGAGAGTAATGAGTGATTTGTCCTTCAGAGAGATTGGTTCAATACTTGGAAAAAGTGAAAATTGGGCGAGAGTGACGTTCTTTCGTGCAAAACAACAATTATTGAAAGAGGTGCGATATGAAGATGAATTGTGAGATTATTCAGGATTTGCTTCCATCCTACGTGGAGGATATTTGTTCAGAATCAACAAGGAAATGTGTGGAAGAACATATAGCAGGGTGCGATGAGTGCAGGCAAATGGTGGAAGCCTATAGGAATAATGATTTTTCTGCTAACTCCTTGGAAAAAAAGCAGCTTGATGGGTTTAAGAAAATAAAGAATAAGATAAAGCTACAGAATGTGCTTTTTATTGGATTGTTTATTGCATTTATTGTTTTTGGAGTATATGCGATGGAATTCAGCTACAATCCCTTACCGGAGATGGCGTATTATATTCTGTTTTCTTTTCTGATTATCGGTGTTAATGTTGCATTTCAAAATGAAAACAAGGAGAAGTGGAGTAAAGGTTCTATTTTAAGAATTATAGCCTCGGCAATGCTGATAGTGTATGGCATGTCCATGCTTATATTAGTCATATTATCTGTTATACAAGGCAATAATATGTTTGGAATGAGTGATGCTGACATCGGGCCGTTTATACATATCAATACAGGTATGGTGTTGGTATTGGAAGCGTTGATTATGGGATATGAATTGTATCTGTATGTGTGTAAGTCTAAGCTTTCTAAATGGATAATGAACATAAATATAACAGGCTGCTTTTTATTACTTACACATATGTCATTACTTAGACGCTTAAGTGACCTGGAAACGTATTTTATGAGTTTTGCAAGGATAACTATTGTCATTATGATTATAAGTGTATTAGGTGTGTGCGTTGGTTGTGTGTTCAAAAAGAAGGAATAGAGTAGTTGCAATTGTAATGAAAAAATCCAACAATATCCTTGGGTGTCGGTACTAAATATATAGAAGCGCAAGAAACATGCATGTTCGCTTTGATAATAAACGGAATGGAAGATGGTTATGAAACTGACGGAAAATGTACTTGAGGATTATAGTAAAAAGATATTTGGGTTTGCATACGAAAAATGTGGCAATCATTTTGAGGCAGAGGAGTTAGCTTCTGAAATAATGCTACAGTTATTGGAATGTATGTCAAAGAAGACGGAAATAGAGCATCTTAGCAGCTTTGTGTATACGTTATGCTGTTATACATGGTCTAAGTATCTGCGTAAGAATAAGAAGCATTGGGGTTATGCATACATAGATGAAGCAAGAGAGCTGGCAGGTGATTCGAATGTTGAGCTTGAGGTGACTGACAGGCTGTTATATGAAAAGCTTAGAAAGAATATTTCTTATCTTGCAAAGACTCACAGGGAGATTGTGGTGATGCATTATTATGAGAATATGACCACAGGTTTGATTGCAAAGCGTCTTAATATGAACGACAGTACAGTCAGATGGTATCTTTCAAATATCCGTGACACATTGAAGGAGAGAATTAATATGAGCGAGAATTTGGATTTTAGACCGGTGTCATTGTGTACAGGAATTGATGGAAGCTATGAAGAACCGGGACTGTTAAGAGAGCTTGAAGGGAATTTGCTAGTGCAGAATATTGCGTTGGCTTGTTATGAACAGCCTGTTACCATTACAGAAATATCGGAAAAACTTAATGTTGCGGCCGCATATCTTGAAAAATACATTGAAGAAATGGTTTATATGGATTATTTAAAACTTCAAGGGAAAAAGTATCAGACCAACTTTTTTATAAGTGACAAGGATATAGAGTTGGCAAAGATTACATATGGATATAGTTACGCAAAGCCATTTGCAGATAAACTGTATGATGCTGTTATGGCGAGAAAAACTGATTTGTTAAACATTGATTATTATGGTAAAAACAATGTCAATGAAGATTATTATTTGTGGTATGTGTTGCTGAAAGTAGCACAGGAAATGTCATACGAGCAAATGCAAAGAGAATGGGATAGATGTCAGCTTGAAAGACCATTGAGAAAAGATGGTTCGGAATATTGGATTATTGCCAATAAGAGATTTGATGAATGTACGAAAGATGAAGTGTTAAACAGATATGGAAAATATCGTATGTGCTGTGGTTATAAGATTTCTTCAAATGAAGACCTTGGGACAATGTATCAGGCTGATACATATTTATGCAGTGAATTAGAGTGTAATTACAGACATGCATGTGATTCTCAAAATATGATTAAACTTTTGCAAGCTGCAAAAGCTATTATGCGAGTTGATGGCTCTGCTGACGGCGAAATGAATGATTTTGAGAAGATGTATGTATCTGAATTTATCAAGGATGGATACATTTCAGCAAAAGATGGCAAGACTTATTTAAAAATACCTGTATTTACAGTAGCACAGTGGGATGAATTAAATAATATTGTAAAGGAAATCAAGAATAGTTTGGGAGAGGAATTTTTAAAGAATTATCTTGATGGTTATAGTCAAATGATGGATAAATATATTCCAAAATATCTTGATAAAAATGTAAGAATATATCACAAGTATGCTATGATGGGTGGCTTTGACCTTTTTGCACATATGATTATGGAAGCAAAGGAAGGGAGTAAGATTAAGTTGCAAATTCCGACAGGCGAGGATGCTAAATATGCGATGACTTGGCTTGTGGTGAAGTAAAGTTTTCCTAAAAATCACCGATATTCATAGTGTATTATCATAATTGTGCCAATAGGTCGTCGGGACAGTTAAGATAATCTATAACTGCCCCGACGGGCATAATTTATAAAACATGGATGGTATTATGACTTCATGGAGGAGGTTGTAATGCCATTTTGTGTTTTAAGGAATGGAGGACTTATGACAGTAGAAACAATAAAAACCAGTTACATGAATAATGAATATGATAATTCCAGTACATCAAATCCAACAGCTAAAAAACATCTTTTTTGCAGATGAATTGTCAAAGGTCGAAATGAGGAAGATTATT
>CAYWDL010000019.1:8115-16395 GCA_964457015.1 uncultured Roseburia sp.
AAAATGGCGATACTGAGGTTTTATATCAGGTAGTTGCCAGTTCGTTTACTGAAAGAGAGTGGAATAAAATCATTGAAAAGTATGATGATATTTAGGAAAAACTTTATTATGAAGCTAAATGAAAAAATATGTGATATAATATTGTGAAAGATTATGATAATGATGAAAGGGCTCGTATTATGTTGGGATTTAACGATTCAAGAAAAGTTAGTGTTAGTATTATTGTGCCGGTGTACAATGCTGAAAAATCATTGGAAAGGTGCGTTGATAGTATTTTAAATCAGGAATATACGGATATAGAACTTATTTTAGTTAATGATGGAAGTAAAGATTCATCAAAAGAAATATGTGATTCTTATGCTAGAAAAGATAAAAGGGTGAAAGTTATTCACAAGGAAAATTCAGGCGTTTCAGATACAAGAAACTGTGGTATTGAGGCTGCGATAGGAGATTATTTACAGTTTGTGGATGCGGATGACTGGGTTTCACCGGAAGCTACAAAGTTAATGGTAAGAGAAGCGAGGGAGCGTAACTGTGAGCTTGTGGTTGCGGATTTTTATAGAGTTATTGGAAATAGAGTTTCACATAAGGGCTCAATTAAAGAAGAAAAGGTTATGAGCCGCACAGAATTTGCAGAATATATGATGGAGAATCCAGCAGACTTTTATTATGGTGTTTTATGGAATAAACTGTATAGTAGAGAGATTATTACAAAATATAATATTTGTATGGACACAAAGGTAAATTGGTGTGAGGATTTTATGTTCAATTTGGAATATCTGTTACATGTGGATAACGTGTATGCATTGCAGATGCCGGTATACTATTACATAAAAACAGAAGGGTCACTTGTAAATCAGTCGATGGATATAAGCACTGTGGTACGAACAAAATTACAGGTCTTTAAATATTATAATAGTTTTTACAAAGATGTATATGATGAAAAGGACTATGCAAAGAAAAGATTAAGTATTTACAGATATTTGATTGATATTGCAAATGATGATTTGGTTGAACCGCCATTTATGTCCAACTCTAAAAAATTAGGCGAAGAGAGAGTGCTTGTTGCTGAAGGTGTAGTAAATGAGAGCAACTACCTTAGTGAAAATTATCGAAGTTCAAAATTATTAGACAGGTATTATGAGGCTATTGGAATAAGATATGAATTATCGATGAAGGAAATAAAAGTATTAGCGTATTTATGCTATGCAGGTGAAATAAACAGCAAGAAAGAATTAGCAGATTGTACAGGTTTTCAGATGTCTTCGGTTAATCATTCCTTGCAGAAGTTAGAAAATAGGAAGATGATTGAAATATCAAAGAATAAAAAGAGGTTATATATCAATATTTTGGGTGCAGGATATCTTGTTGTAGAAGAGATTAAGAAAGCGATTCGTGATTATGATAGTATTCGTTTTCAAGGGTTTACTGAAAGTGAGATTGGACAATATCTTAAATTTCAAATGAGAATTGAAGAAAATATGAATCGTGTATTGAAATAATATTTTTACGCAAGTTAGGGTTGACAAACAGAAGTTAGTCTGATATTATCAACGTTGTTAAAATTCCTATGAGGGAGTAGCTACTAGTTATCTATGCATGGGATCAGATTATATTGATTTTAAGTCCCGGGTATAGTTAATGTACCTGGGATTTATTATTTGATATTTATGAAAATAAGGATATCAGAATGGAGGATTAGCATGAAAATTGTTGAATTTGAAAATGTAACCCGTATTTATACAAGTGGTGACCATGAGTGTAGAGCGTTAGATGGCGTAAATTTGTCACTTGAAGAAGGCAAGTTTGTTGTTATTTTAGGACAGAGTGGTGCGGGAAAGAGTACGCTTCTTAATATGCTTGGTGGTCTTGACAGTCCTACAAGCGGAAAGATTACTGTGTGTGGAAATGATATTTCTAAGCTTAACAGTAATGAGCTTGCTGACTATAGAGCAAAAACAGTAGGTTTTGTATTCCAGTTTTATAATTTAATACCTACCCTTACAGTATATGAGAATGTTGCTTTGGTAAAGGAAATTTCCAAGGACGCATTGAAGCCGGAGAAGATTATTGAAGAGGTTGGTTTGATAGACCATTTGCATAACTTTCCATCAGAATTATCCGGTGGTGAACAGCAGAGAGTGTCTATAGCTCGTGCTATTGCAAAGAACCCAAAGATTTTGTTGTGCGATGAGCCTACGGGTGCACTTGATTCTGACACAGGTGTTATGGTGTTGAAGCTGTTACTTTCTATGGCAAGAAATCACGGAAAAACAATAGTTGTAGTTACTCATAACCAGAATATTGCTAAGATGGCAGATGTGGTTATTCGTGTTAAAAACGGAAAGATTAAGTCTTATGAGGAACAGGAGAATCCGATGAGTGCGGATGAAGTGGAGTGGTAATAATGTAAAGAAATCAGATTGATATGTTGATTTTTTACATGGCTATTTGTGACGTTTCGGAATGGAGAAAATTATGTTGTTAAAAAAACTATTTAGAACAGCATGGAATTATAAAACACAGTTTATTTCCATGATTATTATGATTTCAATAGGAATTGGCATATATATGGGCTTTAATATGGAGTGGTATAGTCTCGAGAAAAATGTAATTGAGTTTAAGGAAGAGACAAAATATGCTGATTATCGTATTTATAATGAAGAAGGATTTACTAAAGAAGATATTGATGCAATAAACAGTATAAAAGGTGTTGAGGCGGCAAGCCGTGTTCTGGCGGTAAATGTTGATATAAAGGATGGTGAGGATTCACTTGCTTTGTGTTCCCTTGAGGATTATGTTGTTTCAACTATGAAGATAATGGATGGAGAAGAGTATGGTAAGGATAGGGATGGTTTCTGGCTGTCAGATAAGTTTGCTAAGGCGAATGATATAGAGCTTGGCGATGAAATGACGCTTACATATATGGGTGTTGAAATTAAGGGTGAAGTAGTTGGTCTTGTAAAGAGTATGGAGTATATGATATGTGTGGCTGATGAGAACCAGCTTATGCCGGATGCAGAAACCTTTGGTTTTGTATATGTTTCACCAAATATGTTAGTGGAAACTCTTGGAATGGAATTCTATCCGCAGATTAATATTATTTCAGAGCTTTCAAAGGCTAAGCTTGAGGATGCGATTAAAGAGGCGCTTGGAAAGACCATATTGGTAACAACAAAGGATGAACATATGTCTTATGCTGGTGCTATGGGAGAAGTGGAAGAAGGAAAGACAATGGGAGCAATATTGCCGGTGCTTTTCCTTGCTATTGCCATACTTACAATGGTTACAACAATGCATAGAATTGCTGCAAATGAAAAGGTGCAGATTGGTACCCTTAAGGCACTTGGATTTAGGGATGCCAAGATTTTAAGACATTATTCATCTTATGGCTTTATGCTGGGGGTTATCGGCGGCGCAGTAGGTGTTGCTTTGGGATATTTAATTGTGTGGCTTGTAATTAACGAAAATGGTATGATGGGAACGTATCTTGATATGCCATATTGGAATTATTATGTACCTTCAATATGTTGGGTTATTTTGGTTGCAACAATCGTTTTACAGACCTTGATCTGCTATTTGTCAATACATAAAATGCTTGCAGGAACAGCGGCAGAATCTCTTCGTCCGTATACGCCAAAGAAGATGAAGGCTATGTGGATTGAAAAGACAAGCATTTGGAATAAGTTTTCATTTGCAACAAAATGGAATATGCGCGATGTTATGAGACATAAATCACGTTCGGGAATGACCCTTGTTGGAATTATCGGGTGTATGTTATTGCTTGTTGGCGGACTTGGTATGAAGGATACAATGGGCGGCTTCTTTGACTTGATAGATGAAGAAATCAACAACTATGTTACAAAGGTTAATATGGTGGAAACATCAAGTAACGAAGATGTTATTGAATTTGCATCAAGGTACGACGGTGACTGGCAGGCACAGATTAGTGTGAAAGTGGACGATGAAGCGGTAGCATTGGATATATATGATGTGAATAATGATATGATTCGTTTTGTGGATGAAGATGATGAGAGAGTAGAACTTAAAGATGATGGTGCGTATATTTGTATTCGTCTTGCTTCTGATTATAAGGTGGGGGATACAATAGAATTTTCACCATATGGTTCCGAGGAAACATATGAGGTGGAGGTAGCGGGAGTTATACGTTCTGTTATGAGCGAAAATATTACTATTACAAAAGAATATGCAGATAAAATTGGTATTCCGTATCATATTGGTTCGGTTTATACCAATACTGAACAAGGGGATATAGAAGATGAAGAATTTATTGCAGGTAAACAGTCGAAAAAGGCATTAATGGATTCCTATGACAACTTTATGGAAATAATGAATATAATGGTTGCAATATTTGTTATAGCAGCAATTGTGTTGGGCATAGTTGTTTTGTACAATCTTGGTATTATGAGCTATGTAGAGCGTTCAAGGGAGCTTGCAACACTAAAGGTAGTTGGCTTTAGAGATAAGCATATTGGCAAAATTCTCATAAGTCAGAATATTTGGCTTACTGTAGTTGGTGTTATAATAGGTTTGCCGGCAGGTGTGGGAGTTTTAGCTGCTCTCATAAAAGCTCTTGCAAGAGACTATGAGCTTAAGCTGATGTTGGGGGCATTCACATATGTGGTGAGTATATTGGTTACATTTGGAGTATCAACAGTTGTTGGACTGATTGTATCGAAAAAGAATAAAGATATTGATATGGTTGAGGCGCTTAAAGGGCGTGAATAATGAGAATACCATTACTAAAAAAGCTTCGTCTGGTGACGGGGCTTTTTTAGTAATATGAAAAAAATATAAAAATAATTAAAAAAAAATAAATTTTTAGTAGATTTATTTTTGACTTTGTAGTATACTAAAGGAAATTATATTGAGAAAAAATAAAAAAATGTAGCGAAAGATAGGAGAAATAAGTAAAATGGGTGCAGAAAAAAAGAGTTTATTTCAAAGAGATAGCGGCAAAGCAGATATGTTTGAAGATGTTATGTGCAGGGGATTTAACACACAGAAATCAATACAGGCATGGACAACGTCTTTACGTAAAAAGAAAAAGGTTAATATTGATAGATTTGCAAATTTGTTTATAAAGTGCGGTAATATCGAGTTTCCTGTGGAAATAAAAACAAAAGAAGAAGGATTATACAAAATTATAGATAGCAATGAAAAAGTGTTGTATTTTAAGTGCCATCCTTATAAGGATATGAAGTTGGAAAGTTATTCGATTATAAGAGACACGGATGAGTATATTTATTCTTTTAATCAGGCAGGAGAACCAATCCTTAAGGGCATCATGGAGGTTGAGGAAGAGATTATAGAAGAGGAAGAGGTTGTAGAAGAAGTAGCTGCGGAGGCTGCTGAAGAAGAACTTGTTCTTGAAGAGATTTCAGTTGAAGAAACGGTTAAGGAAAAACTTAAGGTTGAGGAAGCACCAAAGCCAGTGGAAGCACCAAAGCCAGTGGAAGCACCAAAGCCAGTGGAAGAACCAAAGCCAGTGGAAGAACCAAAGCCAGTGGAAGAACCAAAGCCAGTGGAAGAGCCAAAGCCAGTGGAAGAGCCAAAGCCAGTGGAAGAGCCAAAGCCAGTGGAAGAGCCAAAGCCAGTGGAAGAACCAAAGCCAGTGGAAGAGCCAAAGCCAGTGGAAGCACCAAAGCCAGTGGAAAAGCCAAAGCCAGTGGAAGCACCGGCGAATAACGATGTAGACGAAGATGAAGATGAAGATGGAACATGGGTTATGCCGAAACCAAAGAAGGCACCGGCACCGGTTACATATCCAACCAGATATGAAGGAACAAACCAAAGTGAAGATGATATTTTGAATGGAGTAATAGAAAAGAATTTTGGTTCAGTTCTTACATCTAATTCAGATAAGACTATTCTTCGTATATGGCTTAAGGCAGCACTTATGTCAAATGATGTAGAAGAGTTTTTGAAGAGAATATAAAAAATATCAGCTTTTAAGCGGAATATTTTATTGAATAGATATCTCCTTGTATTGAACATATATCCACAATACAGGGAGGTATTTTTTTGAATGCTATAAGCTAAATTGTTCGATTTAAGGTGTTGACAAAATCGTTCTGCCATAATATTCTACTAAGTAGGTTTTGTTATGAAATATATAATAATGTGTCGTAATTTTGTTATTTATAAAAGGAGTATATGCAAATGGAAAAAACATGTAAAAGCAAAAAAGTAAGGGTTGCAATAATTATAGCGATTATGGCTGCCTTAGCGGTGCTTTTGGCTTTGTATATAAAGGGGAAATATTTTGATAATGCGGCTTCGGTTATATGCATATATGATGAGGAAAACGAACAATCAGCGGTATATATTAATTCTAAGCTTGTTGGCAAGGTTGAGGGTGAAGCAAAGCTTCATAACAATATGAATAACAGTGCATATTTTATAACCACAGATGCTGCTGTGTATTTGATGGAAAGTGAACAGATTACTGAGCTTGCAAAGGATATGACCCTCAAGACATTTGCCAATAACTCAAATGAAGCTATATTAGAGGATGTTGACGGAGTGATTTACTTGTGCAAGGATTATGAGTTGATGGTGCTTAGTGATGAAAAGGTTAATGTTGTTGCTATTTCAGGAGATGGAAGCGTTTATTCCTATAGCACGGATGAGTCAGCGTATTATGGAAGCAAGCCCGGTACTGAGAAATGTATAGAAGGAGTGGTTATTTCACATATTTCGCAGGACGCTAAATATATTTATACAACGAAACATACATCCGAGAACGAATTCCGGTTGTCGGTTGTTTTGGAAAATGGCGATTCTAAGCTGATAGAGGAAAAGGCAACATCTATTATAGGCCTGAACGCCAGTGGTACAGAGCTTATGTATACTTCGGCAGAAGGAAGCTTTATATCAGTAGATGGCAGTGAAGGTAAAATGATTACTGAAAAGTTAGTGTATGACATTTACTATTATGATAATAAAAATTCGTGGTGTGGAGATTTTTGGTCTGTTGAAAGCCTAAGTGGAGCCATATGTGAAGTGATGGAAACTGACGGGACAACCACGCCAACATTAATTTGCAAGCTATCAAAGGATTATGTGGCAGAGGTTATTGCAAATGATTGTTATGAATTTATAGGAATTAACAGTTCAATGTCGTTTATCTTTTATAAAGATGGTGAAGATAATTTAAAAAGAGTGGAGACTAAGGGGGAAAACAAGGTTGAATTGTTGGCTGAGGATGTTGAATTGGCACGTATTTCTCCTGATGGTAAGGATGTCTATTTTACAAGAACAGGTGATGAAAATATCACAATATTATATCATATTGAGAATGGGTTAAAAGAAAAACAAGTTGCATATGTATATGAGTTTTTTGATGTTATTGTATATGATGATTATTGCTATATTGAAGCAAAAAATATACATTATGTGAAGGATGATAAGGTTGAAAAGCTGGAGGAACTGGATAATCTAGAGTGCTTTTTCATTGATTATCTTTCGCAAAAGGCCTATGGATACGATAAAACTAATGTATATGAAATCGATGGTAAGAACAAAAAGACCTTGAAAGGTGAGTTTGGTAGCATTGCCTCATATGATTATGTATACTAAAGGAGCATGAATATGAAAGAAAAAAGAAATGGTAAAAAGAACAAAATGATAAAGCTTCTCGTGGGATGCATTGCAGCAGTTATAGTGGTTGTGTTTTTTTTACTTGTTAAAAATACAAAAAATGATACTATTTCCTCTGTTATAACTGTTTACGATGAAAAAGCTAACGTTACAGCATTGTATATGGATGAGGAGTACATTGGTGCTGTGGATGGAATGGCAATTGCACAGAGAAATATGAGTGACAGTGCATATTATATAACAGATGAAAATTCAACACTATATTATGTGAAGGGCAATAAGCTGAAGCTTGTTGGAGAAAATTTAAGCTTGATAATAATTGCCAATAATTCGCAGACGGCGTTGATACAAAGCGAAGCAGGGATTTTATACAGATATAATGGCAGCAAATTGGAGATGATAACTGAAAATGTCATAGAATACGCTGCTATTTCAGGTGACGGCAAGAGCTTTGCATATTCTTATGGCGGTGACTCGTATGTTGGTAAAAAGCCGGGAAAAGAGATAAAGATTGAAGATGTAATGGTTGTATATATGTCTGATGATGGTAAATATTATTATGGAATAAATGCCAATATTGAAGCAGATGTTGATTTGTATACCACCTTTTATCTTGATGAGGCATTTTATTCTTCTGAACCGTTTGAGTTATATTTG
>CAYWDL010000020.1:0-16101 GCA_964457015.1 uncultured Roseburia sp.
AAAAGGTATATAAAGAATTTTTGATTTTTGCCATAGGAAGAAATGTAAATAAATACCACAGATTCCTCAATGAAAAGCTCAAGAAATTTGAAGGAAAAACAGAACAGAAAATAGCTTAAAAATAAGAGCGGTTCAAAAAACAAGTACCCTTTATTAAGTGACCCCAAATTTAGAAAACAGTAAAAAAAGAAACATTCTCCAGTTTAATAATCATACTTAAAAAGTATTGATTTTTGGAGAATGTTCCTTTTTTGTTATTTAGGAGTTAAAAATCGTTATTTACCGACAGCCCCTTTGTGCTACTGCTTTGAAACTAGTGTTGGTCTAAGAATTCAATATTCTCATTACTTCGTCGATTGTTTTTTCAAATCTATTTGCAATAATTGCAGGTATTTGCTCTTCGTTAGCGCCAGAGTCTCTGGCTATCTGAGCTGAGAGTTTGATATCTCTTTCGGTTACTTGTTGAGTTACTTGTTGAGTTACTTGTTGAGTTACTTGTTCGGTTACTTGTTCGGTTACTTGTTGAGTTACTTTTTCGGTTACTTGTTGAGTTACTTTTTCAGTTACTTCTTCGGTTATGTCTTCCACTAAGCCTTCTGCTAAATTACACATTTCGTTCAATGCCTCCTTTTCGTTGCTGTCTAGCTCGATTCCGTAGTGCTTTTTTAAGATATCTAATTTTTCTACGTAATTTTTTTTATTTGAAAATATGGTGTTCAACATATTTGTTAAATCACAGTGATTTTTAGAATCTGAATTCAAATAAATAAAGATTATTGTCATCTTATCATATTCATTTTTTATATCAGGAGAATGTCCTAATATATCTTTCTTGGTTATAGAGTATTTTGTTATTGTGTTTCCCTTGTATAATGGCGCTTTCATACATATCCAGATAGAGTACACTTTTTTAATTTTGCCATACTCTGAATTCTTGAATTCGACACCATATTGGGATGATATCATTCTAGCGCCATAATATATACCTCTGGTAACAAGTGGGTAATCGGTGTTATAGTTTTTCTGTGCTTCCACATTCACATATAGCTTCACATAGTGCTCTGCTTGTGGGGCGTATGCTGCGAAGCGTATATCGTATGTTACTATACCTTCACCAGGTTTATTATCAACAGTGTCAGCACCTACAATTTTTTCGTTAGACATAGCATCATTGTAAACAGGGTGACTACTAATTTCTGGTGTGCCTTCAATGCACTGTTGAATAGTGTTGAAGGACATTTGTTCGAATTCTTCAGTTGTTGCCTGAAGGATTCTTGATAAAATTTGTTTACAGCTCAGTAATTCTTTGCAATATTCGTTGTACATTGCTTTGGTATCCGATAATTTTATATTATCAGCTAAAATATTGCTCATGCAATTCCTCCTTTTGTATAAGCAGGAGAGCATATTCATAGAAATCTCCTGCTGTTTGTATTATTGATTGTTCAGCATAGATTTCTTTTTAAATACTAAATAGAATTTAGAGCGTGAATAAGAAGTGTCTGTAACACTTCGATGAAAATTTATGCTTGTTTATAAAATAGCACAGAATATGGAAAAATGCAATAATATTAATACATAAAAAACTTACAGCCGATTACACTCCCAAAGTAATCGGCTGTAAATTTTTTTATACTCCCTAAATGTGCCCTTATTCACGTCCCTCGGCACAAGCACAATATATAATTTGTGTTGACAAAAATATATATTTGGGATAACATTTTTTTGGGAAAATATGGATGTGAAAAATGTCATGGATGACAATTTTATATAAGCCACTAAGAGCCGACGTTGCAAATAGTGAATGAGGAGAGAGAATGCTATATTTACGACTTAATGAAATGCTGAAAGAGAGAGGAATGACATGGCAGAAGCTGGCGGAGAAGGCGGATGTACCATTGGAAACCATGAGAAATATTTATTATGGGAAGGTTCGCGACCCTAAGGTATCCACGATGCTGGGAATATCCCGTGCGTTGGACGTGTCGGTTAATTACCTTATGGGACAGAGTCTTTTTTCTGATGAGGAGAAGACCTTGATTCGTCATTATAGGGAATGTGGCAATCATGGAAAAAGTATTATGATGCTGATTGCTGAATATGAAGCAAATCTTGCTATACACGAGCGTAATCAAAAGGGGAAGCACAGGATTCCTTGTATTGTGCCTATTGGCGAAGTGGGTGACGGCTTGAAGTATTCTACCTGCGAGACTATCGAGGTGTATACTACTGAGGAAAAGGCCTTTATAGCGGTGCTTGCACCGAACAATTATTGGGCGCCAAGCTACTGTAAGGGGGATATGATTCTTCTGGAAAAGCGTTTTCCGAAGAATGGGGAGGATGCATTATTTACTATTGGTGATAAGGTTTTTTTTAGAAGATACACAGAGCTGGAAAAGGGATTTTTGCTAAAGTGTCCTAATGACAGAGCGGCGGATATACAATTTGACAGAATGGATAAGGTTTACTGCGTTGGGACCTGTGTTGGAATAGTGAGAGATGAATGAGCGAATAATTAAATTCGCTCATTTTTTGTGACTATACATAATTAATTCGCTCATTTTTTTGTGGCCATACATAATTAATTCGCTCATTTTTTTGCAAAATGGTTGATATTTTAATTGAAAATGCGTATAATATTAGTAAATATTTGTTTGACTATAAAAAGTAGGTGAGAATATGGTTTATTTGAGACGAAAGATTGATGATTTTCTTAGAGATTGGAAGAATGATGAAGATAGGAATCCATTGATTGTCAAGGGACCAAGACAGATTGGTAAAACGGAGTCTGTAAGAAAATTCGGGGAAGAGAATTATGAAAGTGTTATAGAGATTAACTTTGTAGAAGAGCCTAAGTATAAGTCGATAATTAATAATGGTTATAAGGCTTCGGATATAGTAAAGAATATATCAAGAATTGATCCTGAAAAAAGATTAATCGAGAATAAAACACTTATTTTCTTTGATGAGCTACAGGAGTTTCCGGAGATTGCTACAGCTCTTAAGTTTTTTAAAATCGATGGAAGGTATGATGTTATCTGTAGTGGTTCGTTGTTGGGAATAAATTATAAGCGAATAGAAAGTAATAGTGTTGGGTATAAGACAGATTATGAAATGTACTCAATGGATTTTGAAGAGTTTTTGTGGGCTAAGGGATATGGAAATGACTTTATAGAAGATATTCTTGAGCATATGCAAAATGGAGAACCATTTAGCGATTTAGAAATGAATATTTTGGATGAGTTGTTTTTGGACTACTGTATTTTGGGCGGAATGCCTATTGTGGTTAGAAGTTATATAACCAAAGGAACTTTTGAGAAGACATTGAGCTTGCAACGGCAGTTGTTAGAAGATTATAAAGAGGATGTTCGTAAGTATGCAGAAGGTCTTGACCAAACGAGAATTTTAAACGTATTCAATAGTATTCCATTGCAGTTAGCCAAGGATAATAAAAAGTTTCAAATTTCAAAGGTTGCCAATGGGGCACGCTTTAAGGATTATAGAGGATGTATTGAATGGCTTGCAGATGCAGGAATAATTAATTTGTGCTATTGTATGAATTATCCTGAATTGCCATTGAAGGGTAATTATGATGATACGAAGTATAAAATCTATTTTTTTGATTCGGGCTTATTAGTAGCAATGCTTGATGAGGAGGCTCAAGAAGATTTGCGCGCAAACAAGAATTTAGGTGTATATAAGGGCGCGTTATATGAAAATGTTGTTGGTGAGGCACTTGCAAAGTCAGGATATGGTTTGTATTATTATAAGAGAGATGATTCTACACTGGAAGAGGATTTTTTTGTTAGGACTACAGATAAGCTTATTCCAGTTGAAGTGAAGGCGTCTAATGGTAGGGCGAAGTCATTAAGAACTTTGATAGAAAGCGACAAATATCCGGATATATGCTGTGGGATAAAGTTGTGTAAAGGAAATATAGGTTTTGAGAATAATATATACACATTTCCATATTTTACAGCATTTTTATTAAAAAGAGTTATAGGAAAGCTATAAATTTAATCGATAAAAAGTCCGATAACATATCTATATATTGAAATTTGTAATTATACGTAAGGAGAAAAAATTTATGTTAAATGATAAAACAATTTTAGTTACAGGTGGTACAGGCTCATTTGGGCATCATTTCGTGGATTATGTTCTGGAGCATTATAAGCCAAAGAAGATTATTATTTATTCTCGTGATGAGTACAAGCAGTTTTTGATGGAGAATGAATACAAGGAGCATAAAGAGATTCTTAGATTCTTCATTGGTGATGTTCGTGATGAGGCAAGAATGAAGATGGCTATGCGAGGGGTGGATTATGTTATTCATGCGGCGGCTTTAAAGCAGGTGCCTGCGTGCGAGTACAATCCTAATGAAGCCATAAAGACCAATGTTAATGGTGCTATGAGTGTTATCAATGCAGCGCTTGATGCCAATGTTGTCAAGGTTGTGGCTTTGTCCACTGACAAGGCTGTTAATCCGGTTAATTTGTATGGCGGAACAAAGCTTGTGTCTGACAAGCTGTTTATTGCGGCAAATGCTTACTCCGGCGGCGAGGGAACAAGGTTTTCCGTTGTGAGATATGGCAATGTTGCTGGAAGTCGTGGTTCGGTTATTCCATTTTTCCAGAATCTTATTGACAAGGGTGAGAAAGCACTTCCGATTACAGATTACAGAATGACGCGTTTCTGGATTAGCTTGGAGGAGGGTGTTAAGCTTGTTATTAAGGCTCTTGAGGAGTCAAGAGGTGGAGAGACATTTATTTCTAAGATTCCTTCATTTAAGATTACTGATTTGGCCCAGGCTATGCTTCCTGGTTGTGAGATGCCGGAGGTTGGCATAAGAGAGGGCGAAAAGCTTCATGAGATTATGGTGACAAGAGAGGATTCTCTTCATACTTATGAATATGAGAAGCATTATATTGTGTATCCACATTTCAACTGGTGGAAGAAGGAAGGTCTTATTCCGGGCGGAAAGCTTGTTGAACCTGAATTTGAATACAGCTCAGGCAATAATACTGAGTGGCTCAGTGTTGAGGATATTCAGAAGCTGTTAAAGACTGATATTCACAAATAATATTTGCATTTGATGGAGATTTACGATGGATAAGTTAGCGATATTTGGTGGTGAGCCGGTAAGAAGTGAGAGGATTTCTTATGGTCATCAGTACATAGATGAAAATGATATTGAAGCAGTTGTAAATGTGTTGAAAAGTGATTATCTTACCTGTGGTCCGAAGATTGCTCAGCTTGAAAAGAAGCTTTGTGATTTGACCGGGGCTAAGTATGCAGTTGTTATCAGCAATGGTACAGCGGCTCTTCACGCAGCCTGCTATGCGGCGTCTGTTGGTGAGGGTGATGAGGTTATTACTACGCCGATTACATTTGCGGCATCAGCTAATTGTGCAAGATATTTGGGGGCAACTCCTGTATTTGCGGATATTGATATGAATACTTACAATATTTCTCCGGACGATATTGAGGCGAAGATTACAGACAAGACTAAGGCTGTGGTGGCGGTGGATTTCACCGGTCAGGCTGTGGAGCTTGGCAGAATTAAGAGCCTTTGTCAGGACAAGGGTGTGGTGTTGATTGAAGATGGCGCCCATTCCATTGGTACGCTGTACAATGGTCAGGCGGTAGGAAGTATTGCGGATATGACTACATTTAGCTTTCATCCGGTAAAGACTGTTACAGGTGGTGAGGGTGGTGCAATCCTTACCAATAATGAGGATTATTATCAGAAACTGTTGCTTTTCAGAGCTCACGGCATCACTCGCAATACTGAGCTTATGAGCAAGGAGACTGAGGGCGACTGGTATTATCAGCAGATTGATTTGGGCTACAATTACAGAATGACGGATATTCAGGCGGCTCTTATCTGTAGCCAGCTTGATAAGCTTCCTGCGTTCAAGGAGCGTAGAAGTCAGATTGTGAACAGATATGATGATGCTTTTGCCGATGTACCAGAAATAGTGGTGCAGAAGGAAATTCCTGAATCGGATACCTGCAGGCATTTGTATATTATTCAGTTGGATTTGGATAAGCTTAATGCCACGAGGAAAGAGGTTTTTGATGCATTGAAGGCTGAGAATGTATGCTGCAATGTGCATTACATTCCTGTGTATTATTTTCCTTATTATGAAAAGCTTGGTTACAAGAAGGGAATTTGTCCAAATGCAGAGAAGCTGTATGAGAGGATTATAAGTATTCCGTTGCATTATTCTATGACTGATGAGGATGTGGACAGTGTTATCAAAGCTATTAAGAAGGTTGTAGGGTTCTACAAGAAGAATTAGAAATGTTTCAGGGCTGTGTTTTCCACAGCCCTGTTGTTGTATATTGCTTTGTGTTATTTCACTAGCTCTTCCCATATTCTGCCTTCCGGCATATCTGTAAAATTCATCAGCTGGCCTGTTTTTGGGTGTTTGAATCCCAGGTTGTAAGCGCACAGGGCAAGCCCGGCTTTTTTTATCTTGTAAGGCAATTTTTCTGTTGCATTTTTGTTATATTTCATATCCCCGAGAATTGGATAGCCTGCATGACTTAGCTGCACGCGTATCTGGTGATGGCGCCCTGTGAGAAGCTCTATGTCAAGTAAAGCAAGATTAATACCTTCAATGGTGGCGCGTCCCATAAGGGTGTAGTTGAGCTTGGCAAGTTTGGCGTCGTTGTTGCAGTTGGCAACAGCTGATGAATTGCTCTTCACATCGTGAAGAAGGTAATTTTCTAGTGTTCCACTGTCGCCTAGTTTTTGTGTGATTCCGCAGAGGTTGCCATAGGTATCAAGGGCAAGCTCATTGTCATCCATCACAATGGCATAATAGCGCTTGCTAAAGCTATGCTCGGCAAGTTCCTTTGACAAGCTGGCAGCAGCCTCCTTTGTTTTTGCGTAAACCATCACTCCGCTGACAGGCTTGTCAAGGCGATGTATAACGCCCACATATGGTTGTTCCACCCCTGACTGGTGCAAATAATTCATAAGGATGCTGACCATATCCGGTTCAAAGCCGCGCTCTGTCTGGGATGACACGCCGGCCGGCTTTTTGCATACGATTATATATTTATCTTCATAAAGAATCTTTGGTTTCATATATTGAAATTCTCCTGTGTATTTTATTTTTTAAGCAATTTTGGGCACAACGGCTGTGAAATAGCCTTGTGAGGGGCAAAAGTCACCGTTACCTAACATTCTACCAAAAAAATATCATATTATATACATAATTTCAAAATTTTTACACAAAATAAACATAAATTGTTTGTAAGATTATGGAAAGGTGGTAGGTAGCCGTGAAGCTTTTATCAAAGGATGCTAAGAAGAAGATATATTGTGTGTTGCTTTTTCTCCTCTTGTCGTTTGCAATGTACCTCGTAATTCGATTTGTGCTTCCGGTTATCTGGCCTTTTTTATTGGCTTTTTTTATTGCTCATTATCTGCATAAGTGGGCGAGATTTATCCATGAAAGGTTGCATTTTAACAGCAGACTTGCAACGTTTTTGGTTATAGGAGCGGTATTTGCTGCGGTAGTAGGAGTACTAACCGCTTTGTTTGTTAATCTGGCCAGTCAGATTAGGAATTTGATGGAGAATTTTGATGAGTATGTAGTATATGTGTCTGATGGCTTAAAAGATATATGCGACAGACTGGGGGATACTTTTGGGGTGGACACAGCCGATTTTTATGATACAATACAGGTTGGGATGCGTCAGGTTCAGGTGCAGGTCTCTGACGCATTTATGGACAATTTCATGGTGAATACCAAAGAGATTGCGCAGGGAGCAATGAATTTTATTATATTGATTGTCTTGCTTTTTACTGCTATAATATACATGACCAAGGATATGGAAGAAATTAGGAGATATATGAACAATTGCTTTTTTTCAAAGGAAATTGCATTTGTTAAGAACCTGGTCAGAACGGTGTTTTTTGCCTATCTGAAGACACAGTTTATTTTAATGTGTATTATATCCATCATATGTGTTGTTGGATTATTGATATTGAAGAATCCCTATGGTCTTGGAATTGGTATTCTTATAGGTGTGGCGGATGCATTGCCGCTGTTTGGCGTCGGTGCGGTGCTTTTGCCTTGGACATTGTTTAAGCTTGCTACGGGAGAGTATTTTTATGCGGCTATGCTATTTACAATGTTTCTTTTATCGTATATGGCAAGAGAATATTTGGAGCCTAGGATTATGGGAAATACTATCGGTTTGCATCCGGTGGTATCATTGGTTGCGGTTTATGTAGGTTATACCCTGTTCGGATTTTTGGGAATGGTCATAGGACCATTTGTATTTGTGATGATATCCGAGATAATGAAGAAAGTAATGGAGACTTGAGATGGTTAGAAGTGGTAAAAACTGGTACAAGCATTTGGACTTTATCTTAATTGATATATTGTGTCTTGTTGTATCGTTTTTTCTTGTAATTATATGGCGACATGGTACAGAAGATTTTCATATTACATTTGACATTTATCAGAGCGCGTTGATTGTAATTCTTTTAGTGAATGCAGTATACGTGCTTTTAATGGAGCCGTATAAAGGAATTTTGAAAAGAGGATATTTCCTTGAATTTACAGCAGTTTTGAAACATAGTCTTGTTATCTTTGCAGCACTTATTATTGGTATGTATGCATTGAAGCAGACTATGCTTTTCTCGCGTCTTGTTTCGTTCCTTTTTCCTATTGTTAATTTGATTATTACCTATATTTCACATCTTTTATATAAGCTGTTGCTTGAAAAGACAGTTAAGTACAGCAAGCCTAAGGATTATATTCTTTTGATTGGCAATTCGGAAAATGTTAAAAAGATGATTGAGTCTGTGGAGCAGAATGTATTCAGGTCCATAGCTATTGTGGGCGTTGTTCTCACGGACAGAGAGTTTGCGAAGGGGGACAAGCTGGGTGGCATACGAGTTGTCGATTTGGAAGAGGTGTTTAACTTCATACAGAAAAAGGTTGTTGATGAGGTATTTATTGACGCGACTATAGATAATCGTATGGCGTATGCTGATGATTTTTTGGGTATGGGCGTGACGGTTAATTTTGCAATGGATGACATATTTGGGTTTGAAAATGCTGAGATGCGCAAATATTGTGGCATTCCTGTTGTTTCGGTTGGAATTAACCGCGTATCAAATCATGAAATGGTCATTAAGCGTTGTATAGATTTGTTCTTTGGAATTATTGGCTCGGTAATTACATTATTGTTGTGTGTGATTGTGGGACCGATTATATTTATCAGTTCTCCGGGACCTATTTTCTTCAAGCAAAAGCGTGTGGGCAAGAACGGCAGACGTTTTTACATATGGAAGTTCAGAACTATGTACCCCGACGCCGAGCTTCGCAAGAAGGAGCTTATGGAAATGAATGAGATGAATGGTCAAATGTTCAAGATGGAGAATGACCCTCGTATTATCGGCTCAGGCGCAGATGGAACAAAGAAGGGAATTGGTTACTTTTTGAGGCAGACATCATTGGATGAGTTTCCGCAGTTTTTCAATGTTTTGTTGGGCAATATGTCTTTGGTTGGAACCAGACCGCCCACGGTGGATGAGGTGGCAATGTATGATAAGCACCATATGTCACGACTGGCAATGAAGCCGGGAATCACAGGTATGTGGCAGGTTTCGGGCCGTTCAGATATTGTTGATTTTGAAAAGGTTGTGGAGCTTGATAATTATTATATTAAGAATTTTTCTATTGGATTGGATTTGAAAATTATTGCGAAGACATTTGTGGTATTGTTCAGTCGAAAAGGTGCAAGGTAATGGAGTGGGCGTCAAAAGAGTGGTCTGCTATACAAGACGGCGCGCAGGACACATCAAATATGACAATATACCACAACATTCTTGACAAAATGTTATGAATGGCATAAAATCATAGAATGCTAGTATCTGGCATTGCAAATAAACTATAATCAGAGGTGAAAAAATGGCAGGAGATAAGAAATTAGTTGAAGCGATTACTTCTATGGAAGTTGACTTCGCGCAGTGGTATACTGACGTTGTTAAAAAGGCTGAACTCATTGAGTATTCAAGCATTAAAGGATGTATGATTTTAAGACCCGCTGGATACGCTATTTGGGAAATGATTCAGTCGGAGCTTGATAAGAGATTTAAAGAAACAGGCGTTGAAAATGTTTATATGCCAATGTTTATTCCTGAAAGCCTTTTAAATAAAGAAAAAGACCACGTTGAAGGTTTTGCGCCTGAAGTAGCATGGGTTACTCACGGCGGAAGTGAGCCTTTGGCTGAAAGAATGTGTGTAAGACCTACATCAGAGACATTGTTCTGTGATTTATATTCAAATATTGTTCAGTCATACAGAGATTTGCCAAAGCTTTATAATCAGTGGTGTTCTGTATGCAGATGGGAAAAGACTACAAGACCTTTCCTTAGAACTACAGAGTTCTTGTGGCAGGAAGGCCATACAGCTCATGCGACAGCGGAGGAGGCAGAAGAGAGAACTATTCAGATGCTTAATCTTTACGCTGATTTCTGTGAGGAAATTTTGGCTATTCCTATGATTAAGGGTAAGAAGACTGATAAGGAGAAATTTGCCGGAGCTAAGGCTACATATACTATTGAAGCGTTAATGCATGATGGTAAGGCGTTGCAGTCTGGTACCAGCCATAATTTTGGTGATGGTTTTGCCAAAGCATTTGACATTACATTTACAGATAAGGATAACAAGCTTAAGTACGCTCATCAGACATCATGGGGAATGACAACAAGACTTATCGGCGCGGTTATTATGGTACACGGTGACAATTCAGGACTTGTATTACCACCAAGACTTGCTCCAACTCAGGTTATGATTGTACCTATTATGCAGAAGAAGGAAGGCGTTCTTGAAAAGGCAGCAGAGCTTAAGGAAGTATTATCTAAGGTTTGCAGAGTTAAGGTTGATGATACTGACAAGAGCCCTGGCTTCAAGTTTGCTGAGCAGGAAATGAGAGGTATTCCTCTTCGTGTTGAAATCGGTCCTAAGGATATCGAGGCTAATCAGGCAGTTATCGTTAGACGTGATACAAGAGAAAAGACAGTTGTTTCGTTAGATGAATTATCTGCTAAGATTACAGAGCTTCTTGAGGCAATGCAGGTTGATATGCTTGAGAGAGCGAGAAATCACAGAGATGAGCATACAACAACAGCTGTGACATATGATGAGTTTAAGGATGCAGTAGAGAATAAGCCTGGATTTATCAAGGCTATGTGGTGTGGCGATGTTGAATGTGAAAAGAAGATTAAGGAAGATACAACTGCTACATCAAGATGTATGCCATTTGAACAGGAAACATTATCTGACAAATGTGTATGCTGCGGTGGTCAGGCTAAGACAATGGTTTATTGGGGCAAAGCGTATTAAAATTAAGTATGGAACATAGAATTGATTTACCTAAAAATGTAAATTTAATAATTAAGCTGCTCGAACGTGAAGGCTACGAAGCCTTTGCGGTGGGCGGTTGTGTGCGCGACGCACTTATGGGAAGAGAGCCGCAGGATTGGGATATAACCACTTCTGCGGCCCCTTTGGATGTAAAGAGGATTTTTCATAAGACCATTGATACCGGTTTGCAGCATGGTACTGTTACGGTTATGCTTGAGAAGGTTGGCTATGAGGTTACTACATATCGTATTGATGGGAATTACAGTGATGGAAGGCATCCGGATCAGGTGCTTTTCACAAAGAATCTTGTGGAGGATTTGAAGCGCCGTGATTTTACCATTAATGCCATGGCTTACAATGAAAGTGTAGGAATTGTTGATGAGTTTGACGGTGTTGGTGATTTGCAGCGCAAGGTTATCAGGTGCGTAGGAAATCCTGTGGAGCGTTTTACAGAGGATGCTCTTCGTATGCTGCGCGCAGTAAGGTTTGCGGCAAAGCTTGACTTCGCAATTGAGGAGGGCACCTCTCTGGCTATTAAGGAGATGGCAGCCAGCATATTGAAGGTTAGCAAGGAGCGTATTCAAAGTGAGCTAAATAAGCTTATAACATCGGATAATCCTTGGGTTCTTGCTCGGATTTTTGAACTGGGAATGGACAAGTATATTTTGGAGGCTTCGGTGCTTGTTGGCAGTGAACTGTATGAAAATGTTATTAAAGTAATGGAAAATTCGTCGCCGGACCATTATCTTCGTTGGGCGGCATTTATGATGTACGAGGGCGCTGAATGCAGGAACGTGCTGAAGGCTCTGAAGTTTGATAATAAGACTATTAATATTTGTGGAAGGCTTGTTGATAATATTGGATATTTTGTGGATTTTGAGGACAAGGCCGGGAAGGTAGCTGATGGGTTGACAGGTAAGAAGTATCTTGTAAGAAAGCTTCTTGTGGATATGGGTGCCGACATTTTTAAGGAATACTATTTACCATTTATGAGGGCTATAGTCGAGGCAGAAGTTGATGGTACGAATGTAAATATATCGATGGAAGCGCTGGATGAAATTGAAGCTCTCTTTTCTGAAATTATTGCTAATGGCGACTGCATCGCTAAAAATCAAATGGCTGTAAAGGGTGCAGACCTCAAAGCTGTTGGCGTGGAGCCCGGAAAGGTTATGGGCGAGGTTATTGACAGGATGTTCGAGGAAGTTTTGAAGAATCCTGAAATGAATGATAAGGATAAGCTTTTGAAGTTGATTTGAATGTAAAAACTATTTTGTGGCTTGAATTTTTGGGCACCGCGAACGATATTTCGGCTTGTGGTGCCCAAAATCTTATGAATTTAAAGGAAAAAGTCCCTATCCACAAAAACCGTGCATATTCCCCCTCTAAAATTCATAAGATGATACTGCGAAATCGATTATTTGGGATGGAGGTTGCATAGATGATTGAAAAATGCTTGGAGATGGCGGCGCAGTATGACATTTCTGTAAATAAAGCCATTCGTGGAAGGGGCGCGGTTATACTTGATACAACAAAGGGATTAAAGAAGATTTATGAATATTCCGGCACGGAAGGCCGATTGAAATATGAGTTTGAATTGTTGAATTACTTGAAGGACAAGGGCTTTGAAAATGTGGATAATATTGTGAAAACAAGCGAAGGCCAGCTTTTTGCAAGGGATGAGTTTGAAACAATGTATGTTATGAAGGATTGGTTTGCTGGAAAGGACTGTAATGCAAAAAGTGAGGCTGATGTTCTTAAAGGAGCTGAGGCGTTGGCGGTGCTTCATAACATAACAGAAAGCGTGAATCAGGTGGCGGAGCTTGCCATTGACATAGAGGATCCTCTTACTGAGTATGAGCGGCATAATGCAGAGCTTAAGAGGGTTAAGAATTACATAAGGGGAAAGAAGAAAAAGGCAGAGTTTGAATATGACATTCTAAGGCATTTTGACGAATATTATTTGTATGCTACAGAGGCGACAAATGCATTGAAAAAAACCGCTGTCAGCTATCTTATTGACAATGCGAAGAAGAATACGACTATTTGCCATGGCAATTATAATTATCACAATATTATGTTTGTTTGCGACAAGACCGCGGTTACAGGCTTTGAACGCAGTGGAGTGGGGCTTCCTGTGAAGGATTTGTATTTTTATCTTCGAAAGATTATGGAAAAGCATGACTGGAATTTGAAGCTGGGCTACAACATACTGGAGAGATACAACAAAATTCATCGGATAAGTGGTGAGGAAAATGAGATTTTGCGTATTATGGTTATGTATCCGGAGAAGTTCTGGAAGGTTGTAAATCAGTATTACAATAGCAATAAATCCTGGATTCCGGACAAAAATGTAGAGAAGCTTAATGCTGTTTATAAGGGACAGGTAAAAAAGGAAGAATTTATATCAAAAATGTGGGCACTTTAGTATTTCATTTTTCACGAATTTGTATTATAATATATGGTATCGTGTAAGTTGGAAATTGATTGTGAAATTTGAGGAGTAAAGTACTTATGAGAAATCGATACAAATTTCCGGTGCTTTTGGTGGTTGTAACCTTGATGCTGGTTTCGGTAATGACCGGATGCGAACAGAAAAAGTCAAATACAAATAGCTATGAAGAAGAGTCGGCGACTGTTAAACAGAAGGAATACAATGCAAGTGATATTGCTGTTGTTGTAAAAAAGGATGCGACTGAAGGAAGAATTTCATTAAAGAGTAGTGAGACAGGGACTGTATACAGTGTCAATTATAATGGTGGTACCAAGTTTAAAAGCAAGTACGGGAATGACATTCTTGTTGACAATGTAAAGGTGGGAATGGTTGTTGAAGCCCATTACATAGAAGGTACGAGAAAGCTTGTGGAGCTGTTGATTTCTGATGAAGCGTGGGAGAATACCATGGCGGTTAATTGGGATGTTGACCATGAAAAACAGATTATCACCATAGGAAGCTCGTCATACGCATATGATGACAACATTTTCATTTATTCGGATGGAAAGGAGCTTGACATCAGGGAGGTTAGTGGAATTGACGAACTGACTGTGCGTGGATATGGAACCAAGCTGTTATCTGTTGTGGTGGATAAGGGGCATGGTTATATCAGATTGATAAATGAAGATAATTATGTTGACGGTCTTGTCGAGGTTGGCGACAGGATTATTACAAAGGTTACTGAGGATATGATTATTGCAGCGCCGGAGGGTGAATACACACTGGTGGTTAGCAAGAATGGTATGGGCGGTGAGAAGACGGTTACTGTAAAGAGAGGCGTTGAAAGCATTGTCAGCTTTGCTGATTTTGAGCAGCCTGTTGAGAGAGTGGGAAGCGTCAACTTCATAATCAGCCCGGATGATGCGGATGCAATTCTTTATGTGGATGGCGTCAAGACTGATTATGACCAGCTGGTTCGAATTTCATATGGTGATCATACTATTGTACTCAGGTCCAATAACTATGACACATATACGAAGGATGTTATCATTTCTTCTTCTTACACAACTATCAACATAGATATGTCGGGTGGAGAAGATGATAGTAGCGATGACGACAGCACCGAGGATGAGACAACCACAAGTAGTAGTGATGAGTCTTCAACAGAGACCGTAGATGAAGGAGATGAGACTATAAAGGTTACAACTCCTGAGGGTGCGCAGGTATATTTCGATGGCGTATACAAGGGTGTTGCACCGGTTGAGTTTGCAAAGCAGGCCGGAGAGCATGTGATTATCCTGAGAATGGACGGATATGAAACAAAGATGTACACTATTGATGTAGTGTCTGATGGAGAAGATATGGAGATATCCCTACCGGATATGCTGAAAACTGACGATTAATAAATGGTTAATTATTAAAATTAAAATATACAATTTTATAAAGAAAGGAATTATATTATGAGTTACAGAGATTTATATGAGGAATGGTTAAGCAATCCATATTTTGATGAGGCTACAAAAGCAGAGCTTAGAGGCCTTGAAGGAAATGAAAAGGAAATCGAAGACAGATTCTATACTGAGCTTGAGTTTGGTACAGCCGGTCTTAGAGGCGTTATCGGCGCAGGTATGAACAGAATGAATGTCTATACAGTTAGAAAGGCTACACAGGGCCTGGCTAATTATATTTTAAAGGTTGGCGGACAGGACAAGGGTGTTGCCATTGCATTTGACTCGAGAAGAATGTCTACAGAGTTTGCTGATGTTGCAGCATTATGCTTGGCAGCAAATGGTATTAAGGCATATGTGTTTGACGCATTAAGACCAACACCTGAATTATCATTTGCAGTTAGAGAACTTAAATGTATCGCAGGTATCAATATTACAGCAAGCCACAATCCGCCTGAATACAATGGTTACAAGGTTTACTGGGAGGATGGCGCACAGATTACACCACCTCATGACAGCGGAATTATGGCAGAGGTTAAGGCTGTTACAGACTTTGCTACAGTTAAGACAATGGACAAGGCCGAAGCCAGTGCAGCAGGCCTTTACAATGTAATCGGTGAAGAGATTGATAATAAGTACATTGCTGAGCTTAAGGAACAGGTTAAGAGACCGGATGCTATTGAAGCTATGGCAAAAGAATTAAAGATTGTTTACTCACCACTTCATGGTACAGGTAATATTCCTGCAAGAAGAATTTTGAAGGAGCTTGGCTTTGAAAATGTATATGTAGTTCCTGAACAGGAGCTTCCTGATGGTGAATTCCCAA
>CAYWDL010000021.1:0-15643 GCA_964457015.1 uncultured Roseburia sp.
ACATATGGTCATCTTCATTGATAGTACCGCCAACTGCACATAATGAGTTGTGGCAGTTTGTAAGAACATAAGGAATTGGGAATCTCTCAAGTCCTGAAGCTCTCGCTGTCTGAATGATACCAACAAATGTAATATCGTGTGATGTAAGCTTATCAAACTTAATCATCAATTTTTCCATATTACCTGAAGTATTATGGCTTTCTAAAATCTCATATGCAATTGTGTTCTTTGCAGCTTCTTCCTTAGAAATGTACTTATTTCCAAGCTTAGCTTTAAGTGCTTCTTCGTAGCCCTGACCACATTCAACGACTTCTGTGCCGCCTATGAGGTACGCGCCTGTTTCGCTTAATTTAACCATTTTTCATAGTCCTTTCTTGATTTGTTTGATGTTCAGCCCCAAGCTCAAAATGCAACGCATTTTTCGCTGTGGCGTATCCGCCAAATAGATTTGTCAAAACAAGCATATTGAATGTATACATTCATAAATGCTTGTTTTGACAAATCTGCTTGGCTCTGAACAAATCATAGTATAACACAAAAAAGCAGGCGTTTCCACCTACTTTTTAGCAAATTATCACTATCTAATATTCTATTTAAGCAAATCCGTCCACCCCATACCATAATTTACATAATCCTTCAATCTAAAAAATGTATATAACGGTATACTCCATACATGTGTATTACCATCCATATTATCTCCCACATTTTTAAGTGATGTTTTAACTGCCAACTTAGGATTATATCTATTGCAAAACATACGCAGACTCTTTGCCTTGGTATTATCTGCTGCCTTCACTTCTATCGGCAACAACACTCCTTCATAATCAGTAATAAAATCCACCTCAGCATCCGCCTTTGTTCTCCAAAAATAGCTGTCAATATTCATGCATTTCAACTGACTCATAATGTAATTCTCTGTCAATGCACCTTTAAAATGAATATAACCTTCATCACCATTTAAAATAGTTCTAAAATTAACATTTGACTTTTTTCTCAATAATCCCACATCAGACATATACACTTTAAAGTACGTAATGTCTGCCATTCCAGCCAATGGAAGCTCTGGTGTTGGCACCATATTTAATTTATATACAATTCCTGCATTTACCATCCATTCAAGAGCGTCCTCCAAATCCTTTGCCCTTGCGCCTTGTTTTACGTGAGAAAAAATAAACTTATTATTATCCCTTGCTATCTGTGAAGGAATTGCGTCCCAAATTAATCTTATTTTATTGGCTGTTTCCGTTGTTGTGTGCTTAGCGAAATCATCAGCATAATCCTTTAGTATTCTATCCTGAACCTCTTCCACCTCTTTATAATCATGTGTATCAATCCATGTTTGTACGGCTTCTGGCATTCCTCCAACAATATAATAATTTTTAAGATATTTTTCCAACGGACCACTATATAACTCAGGTATTTCCTGTTCAAACTTAAGCTTTCTCATACCCTCAATATATTTTTCTCCTCCATCTGCAGTGATAAATTCTTCAAAGCTCATTGGATACATCTCTAAACGGTCCACTTTTCCTACAGGAAAAGAAATCCCTTGCTTTCGCAGAGCAACACCAAGTAATGATCCAGCCGCGATAAGATGAAGCTCAGGCATATTTTCGCAGAAATATTTTAATGACTGTATCGCTCTAGGACAATCCTGAATCTCATCGAAAATCACCAAGGTCTTTCCTGGTATAATCTTCCTTCCATTAACTATACTACCAAGCTCATCTATTATCCTATTAATATCAAAATCATACTCAAAAATCGACTGAAGCCCAACATTTCCATCGAAATTAAAATATGCAGTCTCTTCAAATTCTGTTTGTCCAAATTCACGTATAATGTATGTTTTGCCACATTGACGAACTCCCGTCACAAGCAGCGGTTTTCTATTTTTTTTAGCCTTCCACTTTATTAACTGATTTATGGTTTTTCTTTTCACATTCTTCACTCTCCTTTTGCGAAATTATAACATATTATAATTGATAATGCTAGTATTGTTTTCGTTTTTCGACCGAATAATGTGATTATCTCTGCGTTTTTCGACCGAATAAAAGGAAGGTTTAATTTGTCGTCTCCTTTTGAATCCCCTCTCTGACTCCTGCATTCCACGCAAGTGTTATGGCAAAAATTCCAAGCACCACATATACAAGCAGCATATACCTGTCAACATTTCCAAACAGTGGTAGCGTGAACACCTTTCCATTATTAAAACTCCACATATCCATCTGATAATAGTACCACTTCTCATCCAGATATATCATCTCTACTCCACCGCGTACCAGCGCCATATACACAAAATAGCCAATTATGGCCTTTATATTTTTGCCATCCAATATCCATCCGTTAATACCAAACAGCAAAAACATAACAAGAGGCGCCTCAATTGCTGCAATAATGGTAGCTGGCGACATTGTCGATTCATAGGCATAATTCTCTCCATAACCATCCATTAGCAGCATTGACATTCCTATTGCAAGAATAACATTAAATACCACCATTATATATCTCAACATCTTCTCTTTGACTAAAACCTGTTTTTCCTGCTCATTACATTCATTAACCTGCTTATGGTCAAATGCCGGCAGCTTTTTACTCTTAACCGCCATAAACAGCGTAACTGCTACCAATATAATGATAATGCACATAACCATAATGATATCCACTAAGCTTTTCACATTATTGCATGCATTCATCCACTCAGTATCACCTTTTCTCAAATACTTTTCTGCTAACTCTATAGTATCCGGTACACGCAAAATCGTCAATATCTGCACTGCTGCCAAAACACACACAACAACACTCCTTGCTATTCTGTTTTTAAGCTGGGCAAATACAAATAAAGCAATTACAGTTATTGCAATAATCCCCATAACAGGCATAATTTTAACCAGCTCACCGACCATCATTCCTGCCCTTGTCTGGTTGGACTTTGTCGATGCCAAAAGCACCCCAAAGCATCCATACAAACCAATATACAATATGAAAAGTAATAATCCAAGAATTTCTAACGACTTATCTAATATCTTCATTATTCATTCCCTCCTTACTTTTTTCTAAAAGCTTTGCCCCGTATCTTCTTCCAAGCTTCATAAAAGCACCGCCAATCATTACCATCGCTCCTAAAATAACCATACAAATGAACTGTGGAAATCCTGACATTTCCTCATACTCAAATTTATAATATGACCAGCTCTTTTCCCAGAACAACGCGTTATAGGCCATACAAATGTAAAGAACATATAAAATTATATTAAAAATATAATGTCCCCTTTTCACCAGCTTGCCACCTACAAGCACTATAAATACCATTAAGGGAATTCCAATTCCCAACAACTCCGCTGCAATCCAATCTAATCTAATACAATCTAATATCTCTTTTATATTAAATCTGCTAAAATCATAGTATTCCAAATCATCTGCAAGCTGATAGCTCACCAGATATAACCCTAGGGATGCACCAACTAATATATTAGTCCATTTAATATATTTCTCAGCCTTGGACAATTCTACCGCTTCTGCAATATTGTTATTCTTCCTTTTTATAAGAGCTGCCAATATCATCCCCAGCGCCATGGCAATGGAGATAATAATCACTACCTCGATTACTGCAGCAAATGTAGCTCCAAACGCCGTGCGCGCTCCACTTATATTATCACTAACACTATATGCAAGCTTACTCAGCCTGCTAAAGTCGTTTCTTAAGCCTTCTATTGCAAACAACTGTCCCACCGAAGCTACCATTATTAGAATTCCAGACAACACTCTGCTCTTTATCTGTACAAGACTCATTGCAATCAACGCCAGCAAAAATGCTACTCCTAAAACCATAACAGCGCCACTCATCCCTATCTCAAAATCCCACTCCTCGGTGCGATTGGTTACCTGTTCGTTAAACCTTGAAATCACAGCAACATACATCACTATATAAAATATAATATTTATACCAAGCGTTAATTTTAAAGCATTATCAATGCTTAATTTTTCCTTTATCTTGTTCATGCTTTCAATCCTCTCTTAACACGCGCCTTAAGTTATGGTCATAATAACATAAAATGGAAAATAAATCTCGAATTTAACTAAAGTGTAAGAATTATTAAAAACTATGTAACTTTTATTTAAAAAATAATCTTATAGAAAAAAGAAAAGAAGCCAAACGATAGATTCGTTTGACTCCTCACCATTACTATATGATGTTTTTCTACGTTTACTCTCTTATAAATTCTATTTCATCATAAAAATGTCCCCATTTATCTTCACCAAATTTAAACAAATATTTCTTATTTTTTTCTAATTTGACATCATCTTGCAGCACAACACTTTCTATTGAATATGTATTAGCTTCAATTTCATCCTGCTCTCCAGTACCTGATGCAATCAATACTTCTTTACCATCGACTTTTTCGTAAATCTTATAACTTGGTACTAGTTTAAGTTCCTTATCTGAACCATTATAAACTTCTACTACCAAAGAATTCTCCGTCACAGTCGTATATAAAATATCAATAAATACCTTGCCCTCCAGTGTATACTTTGGCTCAACCTCATAATGCTGTCTCATCAGCTCATTTCCATACAATATAGAAAACACAGAATCCGCTTCGCCCTTCATATCATGTCGAATGTATGGCGTCTGCATATTAATAACATTATCTTCACCTTTTGTGTAATGTATATTCACATATGTATCCTCGTAATCAGCCAAAGGAAGACACATAGTATAACGATTATTGCTCTCTGCTTCTAATGTGTACTTATATGCTGCAAAATCATTCAGCCTCATATCTTTTTCTTTCTTGCGAATTTCTACCACTTCTTCAAATGTAATAACATCCTCAGAGGTTGATTTTTCACTTATTGGATTGGTATCACTATATGAAAGACCAAAATCCTCTACTCCTGAGGATTGATTATATAATTCAAATCCCGTTCCTAACAATTCCCAATTAATTGCCTCGTATTCCATATTATTGATAGCGTCCTCAGTGAACAATTGCACCTGCGTTAAATAATCCTTTTGTTCATCAGTTAATTCATCGAATGTTATTTTTCTAGTATCTACATTACTTTTTACATCCGTTTTATTCTCTGAATCACAGCCATACATTCCCAATATGATTGCACATATTACTATACTTACCCAAAGTCTTCCTTTCTTCATGTAAACCTCCTAATAATACTAAGATGTTGTATCCCAAGAACCTGTAACTATCAATCCTGGTGTATTATCATACTTTGAGTATACACTCGAATCAAAATTCAACACTTCTCCCATTCCTAAAAAAGATATTTCATAATCTTGAGATTGCGATAAAGTCACATTACTTGTAGCATGCTGATATGTTCCATATACTATAAGCGGATCTTTATCCGTTCTAATTGATATTGAAAAATCAACCTTCAGAGAACTTGAAACACTATCTACAATATTTGTTGAAAATCCCGCTCCATTTCCTGGAAATATAATATTATCATGATCATGATTATACGTTATAGTCTTTCCATCATAATACTGATGTCCAACAGCATTATTTGTACCTTTAATATTAAACTGATATCCTGAACCACCAAGCCTAAATCCAATAACATCAAATGACTTACACTGAGGTATAGACAACCACGTACATGTCAAGTAAACTTTTTTCACATAATAATCAACACTATACATATTCATCACTATAGATTTCATATTTGTTTCAACATTATCTACTCTAGCAGATGCTAAATATCCTCTAGCATTTGATATATCTATATTTTTAACATTTAAACTGTCAAGCATCTCCTCTTTCGAAATATACTCTTCACTTATAATTTCGCGTTCACCATCAATAACATTATACATTGTTTTGATATAAATTTCTTCAGATGCAATAACATTCTTCTCTACATCAGACATTATATATGCAATCTCATCTTCATTAAATAATACCAAATCCGCCTCTGGAATATAGTTTATTATCTCATTATATTCTCTTTCAGTCAAGGTAAGTCCTAAATCATTTGAATAAAAAACCTCTTCTTCAATTTGGCTCGCAGCAATTGAAATCACCCTTGACAAACACATAACAACAATCAATAAACAACTACAAATTTTTCTCATAAGTATTTACCTCCACTTTGTTCCTAATCTATACATTTTCTCACTCCCTTCACTTTTCAATGTTTATAACCCTTATAAATCTATTACGCCTCGTCCTCTTGCTTTTTCTCAATTTCTTTTCTTAAGCACTCAGGAATTTCTGTTTCGCCCCAAAAGTATTTACAACCTCTAGTTTCTAATGATTCCTCTGCTGCCTGACTTAAAAACTCATTAATCTTTTCTTTCATAGTCTATACCCTCCTTTCTGCATTTTACTATCACGGATGCCACTATAGTTTCCACACACTGTACCATTAGTGCCACCACTATAGTTCTCCTACACCATCCGGGAACCAAAAACGCCAACCTTGATATCAGCATCAATGTAATCAACGCCTTTATTTTGAATATTAGCTTACTTGTATGCTTATACCTTATTCCTTTCAAGGATGGTATCGGTGCCTCATAAAAGATCAACATCAGCAACACTATGTACACTATATTTTCCAAAGTCATTGTAACATCTATATTTTGAGCAATAGTAATAGCAATAAATATTATTGTAAAAGATAACACTATACATCCTGTTGTTGTTTTCATGTGACACCCACCAAGATATTTTCTTATGGAACCAATAATTGCCATCACAACTATAAATTCCCTGGCATATCCCACTAGACAAAACACCACACATAAAATTACAAATTTTTCCACTTCGTCCAACGTTGATACAATGGCGTATCTTACTTTCTGTTCCAGCTCTTCTCCGCCTTGAGCTCTCGTACCCAGCCACTTCGTCAGCAGGCAGGCGATAGCGTTATTTATCACGGTCATATATATTTCCTCAATCTCGATTCAATCCTTTACAATACAATGTTCTTATAGCATTTTCTACAATGCTTCGCAATATTATACGGCTCAAACGACTCAAACGACGTTATATACGTCACGAACAGCACAAAGTAATTGTTTTTTATTTTTCTTATTGATATAATATTGTTAAAATATATTGACTATGGGGTGATTATGTATGTTTAAAATATTAATTGTTGAGGATGATATGCAACAGCTTGAATTTCTAACACAGACTATAAAAGATTCCTATCCTACTTGGGATGTTGTTGCCGTATCAGACTTTCATACAGCAATAACCCTTATAGATAACTCGATTACCGACAAGGCTATGTTTTCCTTGTTTCTTTTTGACATACAGCTATCATCAGATACTTCCGACAGGGATGGGTTTAATATAGCAAAGCATCTGCGAATGTACTCTGATTACTATATGACTCCTATATTATTTTTAACTTCAATAACTTCGCAGACACAGTTTGCGTTGTCAAACTATCACTGTTATAATTACATTACTAAACCATATACTGGTTCAGATATTATTACTCAATTACAACAGCTACTTTATACTGGCTATTTGAAGAAGACTCATATACGCATCAAGGACATTAATAACGTTATACACAATATCCCTTTTTCAGATATATATTATTTAAACTCTAACTTGCACTGCATACAGTTACATATGTCCTCCCATAAAGTGACTTTTAGAGGATATACCCTCGATACAATACTAGATGCACTGCCTAATAACTTCATCCGATGTCATAGACGATTTATTATAAATACTGAAAAAATAGCAAATATTGATATAACTAACCAATGTGTATCCTTAGGTAAAGATTCAATACCAATTGGTCGAACATACATAGAAATAATTCAACGATTAAAAGGAGTATTATGATGAATATTTTACTTAATTTTATATCACCATTTATAGAATTTTTGTTCTTATTTATAATGGTAAACGCCCTTATAGGTCGCACTAAAACTATATCAAAAACAGACACTATTATGTGTATTATAAACACTATCGTAATTGGGCTAATTCCTGCCGACTCTGTTCTTTTATTACTCATTACTGCTTTTATACTTGACTTTATATATGTGTTTTTAATTAACAATAAGAATCTGACAAATACTTTTATTGCATATACCCTATATTTCATAGGTCTAATTTTTATACAATTTATTGTTGTTATGGTTTCATCCATTCTTGGCATTGATGGTGATAGCCTTGCAGAACAACTTCTTTGTAATATTCTTACCTTAGTAGTTATTATACTCATAGCATTGTTTGCGCATATTAATACTATATATAACCTATTTGTTACATCTGCTATGCCTGTGAAACTGTTACTTATCAACACATATCTAATACTATTTTCAGTGATGATTACATTTAAAATAAGTAATCGTTCTGTTTATATGAACATACCATATTTTTTAGCCGTAATTGCATTTATATTTGCTGTTAATATAGGTATTTTATATTATGATAATTCGCTTAATCAAAAGAAAAAAGAGGTTGATGCCTATCAGAAAAACATCCCTATTTATGAAACGCTTATTGCAGATCTTCGTGCTAACCAGCATGAATATTCCAATCGATTACAGGCGTTATATGGGTTAGCTTCTACCTGCAAAGATTATGACAGCCTTGTGAATGCATTGAAAACTTATACCAATCAATCCATTCACCAAAGTCATTGCAACGCATTACTTAATATAAATATGCCACTTTTAGCAGCTTCACTATATTCGCTTACTGATTATGCTTCCAAGCTCGGCATAGACATAACTTACAACATTCACAACTTTTCCCTCTTTAGTCAGGTCCCTGAATACATATTGTCTGACCTTGCATGCATTCTCCTACAGAATGCAATTGAAGCTACCGCAGACACTGACAACAAAGCAATATACGTAGAACTGACATCCTCTGATGGAATTTGTACATTTCTTGTTAGAAATACAGTTGACAGAGCTTATTCTCAAGAAGAAATGTCCGCTTTTTTTAAGAAAGGTTTCACTACGAAAAATAGCCCAAAATCCAACAATTCACCTCATGGCTATGGCCTGTATGCATTATCTAAAACTCTCAGCAAGCATAATGGTGCTCTTGGATATACTTGTACAAAATATGATAATAAATATTGGCTAGAAATCCAGTTTGAGGTATAAAAAAAGACCATAATGTCATTTAATAAAATCTGACATTATGGTCTTCTTATATGTCATTTACTTCCTCACATTCGGAAATGCTATAACCTTCGCCTCAAACGGTCTCAAAGGTATATTTAATCTATATGGTAATCCATCACATTCGCCCTCAACAGCCTTATAGCTATCCTTAACCTGTGCGTCCCATTTCACCTTGGCAGCTTCCATATCATCACCTTCAACGACCTCGCTGTAGCTTGATAATACAGTCCTGTAGCTTCCCTTAATTGGCACACCCACACAATAATCCTCTCTTGCAATCGGTGTGAAATTGCAGATAAACAGCAATGCACCCTTGTAGGTATCAGGGTCCTTTCTGTAGAAGCTGAATATACTTCTGTCAGCATCATCACAGTTAATCCACTTAAAGCTCTCGCCGTGATTATCAAACTTGTGAAGTGCCGGATACTTTTTATACAATTTAAGTAATGACGATACATAATCCTTCATCTCAGCATGAAGTGGTTCATTTAAAAGATACCATTCCAAATCCTTGTCCTCAGCCCACTCGCTAAGCTGGCCAAACTCCTGTCCCATAAACAAAAGCTTCTTGCCCGGATGTCCGAACATAAATGTATATGCTGTTCTAAGATTTGCAAACTTATCAACCTTGTAGCCCGGCATCTTCTGAAGCATTGAACACTTAAGATGAACAACCTCGTCGTGAGAAATAACCAGTACATAATTCTCACTAAATGCATATGTAAGACTGAATGTAATCTTATTGTGATTGCCCTTTTTAAATAATGGGTCGCATTTAACATATTCAAGGAAATCATTCATCCAACCCATATTCCACTTGTATGAGAAGCCAAGACCGTCGTTTTCCGGAGCCTCAGTAACTCTTGGCCATGCTGTTGATTCCTCAGCTATAACCATAGCTCTCTTTACACGCTGATTTATAATACTATTAATATGCTTGAAGAATTCAATTGCTTCAAGATTCTTATTATCACCATATTTATTAGGAACCCATGCACCATCTCTTCTGCCGTAGTCAAGATAGAGCATTGATGCAACAGCGTCCACACGAAGTCCGTCAATATGATACTTTTCAAGCCAGAATAATGCATTTGCAATAAGGAAATTCTTAACCTCATTTTTCTCATAATTGAATACCTTTGTACCCCAGTCAGGATGCTCGCCCTTTCTTGGGTCCGGATATTCGTAGAGACATGTCCCGTCAAATTCAGCAAGACCATGGGCATCTCTTGGGAAATGTGCCGGTACCCAGTCTAAGATAACACCAATCTTATTCTTGTGCATATAGTCCACAAAATACATAAAATCCTGTGGACCGCCATATCTTGATGTCGGTGCATAATATCCTGTAACCTGATAGCCCCAGGAGCCATCAAACGGATGCTCAAGTATACCCATAAGCTCAATATGAGTGTACCCCATATCCTTCACATACTTTGCCAATCTGTGTGCCAAGGTTCTGTAATCTAAAAATCCATCCTCATTCAAGCCGTAGTCCTTATTCCACGAACCGATATGTACCTCATAGATGGACATTGGCTGCTCATGACTGTTCTCTTCTTCCTTCTCTGCAAGCCACTTATCATCACTCCACTTATAAGAATCAACATCAGCTACCTTAGAAGCATTACCAGGTCTCATCTCTGCGTGGAACGCATAAGGGTCAGCCTTCATAAGAACTCTTCCATCTCTTGTTCTGATTGCATACTTATACATATCCCACTGCTTTACTCCGGAAATAAAGCCTTCCCATATACCGGAGGTTCCCAGTGGCTGCAAATAATATGCGTCCTCTCTCCAAGCATTAAACTCACCAACCACACTTACTGCCTCGGCATTAGGTGCCCATACTGCAAAATGAACTCCGCTCACACCGTTAACCTCTGTCAGATGAGCTCCCAGCTTGTCATATATTTCATAGTGAGTACCTTCACCAAATATAAATCTGTCAGCTTCTGTTATAAAATGCTTATTTGCCATACAAACCTCTTTTCCTAACGTCTCAACGACCTTATAAATTTTTCATAAAACACACATAAGGCGCGATTTTCGTCACGCCTTATTACCACAAAAATCTTTATTTGATTTTACCCTAAAAAGTCCTTTTTGTCAAAGGAATAACACACCTCGTTAAGCCTGCTGTTATTACCGTATGTAAGTCCTGCAATAACTTTACTTGAGCCGAATATTGCACTTCCACGTGTGTCCTGTATGGCAATCTGTGAAAAACTGTCCTTAAGACTTCCTATTATGTTCTCCACAGTTGCCAGACCATCCACACTTTTTTTAATAATACAGCTCAAAATAATTTTATTTGAATACCTATAAAGGTTTATCAAATCATATGAAATCTCATACTTCAAATCAAGACTTGAAGCAAGATTGTTGATGAAGCTTTTTGCATTCTTTAAATTAGCTATCATCTCATCCATCTGTCCTACCCTAAAACACTCCCTGGCAGATTCAATATAATTAAGAATAATCTCATAACTTATAACAACAACTTCCGTTCTGTTACTTTGAGATATCCTGAGAGAAAATTCTTTCTTCTGTTCATCTGTCATAGCTTACCTCCAAGCTCCTATATATTGTTAAGCAACTGCAATACCTTTTCAGGCCCCTGATTAGCCTGTGATAACATTGATATAGCTGCCTGATTAATAACATTTTGAGATGTATAAGCTGTCATTTCTTCAGCCATGTCAACGTCTGTAATTCTTGCCAATGCAGATGTCATATTTTCTTCAGTAACGCCAAGACTCTTTACTGCATGGTCCATTCTGTTCTGATATGCGCCTAATTTTGATCTAACCTTCGAAGCGTATGCTATTGCTTTATCAATCTTTGACAATGCCTCTTCACAGCCCTTCTGAGACAACAAATTCAAATACTCAATATCCATGGCTTCACAAGAAACCTCAGGGATCTCTATTTCAAGCTCCTGGTCCTCATTTGCACCAACCTGAATTGTCATTGTACCTGTTTCAAGAACTGTAAACGTACAGATTGCTCTGGTGCCTGCACTGCCGCCAAGTGCCATAGCTACTGAACCCTCATCAATTCGAACCTTCATTTCAAAATTGTCACTTGCTGTAATTGTGGCAACATTTCCATCCACAGTAATGGATGCACTATTTGAAAAGCCTGAGCCACTTGCGAAAGCATTACAGAAATCTATATTCGCATCCTTACCTTCCACATAAGTCGCACTGTCAATACCAAGCTCTGCAAGAAGCTCCTCATCGCCTCCAAACTCTATTGGAAAGCTTGTTCCCGGATAATTACTCTCAAGAGAAAAGCCCGCTGTCGGATCCTTTGAATCATTCAATTCAAAGGAAATCTGAGTTCTTGTTGCGGTCTCCTTAATCTCTTCATAAATATCCTCTATACTTGTACCTTTTGATATACTAATAATTTCACCATTTATACTAATCTCACCACTCTGTGAAACTGTGGCAGGAACACTGCCTGTACTAAATGTAGACTTAGAGCCTTCTGATACATAGAGCATATACTGGCCTGCTTCAACTGTATCTGATGTATATGTAATGTTCATACCAACACAGTTTGAAAATGTTTTCTTTGCACATTCACCATTTAAAAGACCCTTTGTATTAAACTCTGTATCCTTTGAAATTCTGTCAATTTCTTCCTTTAAGGCCTCAATTTCATCATTGATGCTTACTCGGTCCTCAGGTCTGTATGTATCACTGGCACCCTGAACTGCAAGCTCTCTCATTCTCTGTAAAATATCAGCAACCTCGTTCAATGCTCCATCTGCTGTATCAACTACTGAAATACCGTCCGAAGCATTCTGTGTAGCTCTGTCAAGGCCTCTCAGCTGTGTCTTCATCTTCTGTGAAATAGCTGCTCCAACAGGATTATCCTCCGCACTGTTAATTTTATAACCAGATGATAAGCGCTCCAAAGATGCTGCTACCTTATTATCACTTTTTCTAAGCTGATTGGCTGCTATGAGAGCCGACATATTTGTATTAATCTTCATATAAAAACCATCTCTTTTCTAAATTTTACTTTAACTAACTGTAATTATTATCGACAAAAACTGCCAATTATTTAACCTCAAGCGCTAACTTTTATCATTTGAATGAACGCCTTAGCCACAGAATAGTATGTATTTACGCTAACATTCTCATCACTTCTGTTTTCATATTTATAAGCAGCTTCATTAATACTCTTATAGCATGATATCTCTCCCCCATGAAGTCCCACAGTCTCAATGGTTCTCTCAAATACGCTTATACTCTGACTGAGCATGCTGACAGTATTTTCATTATCAGAAACCACTCGGCCTGTTACCACCGACTCCTTTATTGTAAATATACTTGACACCCTGCCAAGAACTTCGCTTTCCATGGAAATAGTTACATTATTCATCATTGAGTCTGTGTGATTAATTGTAAGATGAACATTAGTAACCTCTCCGCCTATTTCCATTGGCACAAAGTAAGAATTCTTCTTCGCCTGTGAATTCATCATCTGTAATGTCTTTGTCATCATAAGAGCTCCCTGCAGCTTTCCATAGGTCAGATCACTGCTCTGCTTTGCATTTTCAAGAAGCTCCCTGCCTACAGCTTCAAGCTGTTCCAGCTTATCATTCAGCTCATTCACATTGCCTTCACCTTCAAGCTCTGCTGCCACTTCTTCTATTATCTCTGTAGTTTCACTATATTCCTTAAGCTTCTTATACAAGCTCTTTGCATTACTCATTTCCATATATGTAGCAATATTTGAAATTGACTGTGAATCAAGATTCTTTACAATTGATTCAAGCTC
Organism: uncultured Roseburia sp.; assembly: GCA_964457015.1. Lineage (GTDB taxonomy): Bacteria > Bacillota > Clostridia > Lachnospirales > Lachnospiraceae > SVEL01. Next base: position 13,934 of record CAYWDL010000021.1, read on the forward strand.
ATTTTTTGACACATTTACAATGCTTTTGTACTTCTTCATTTCCTCTTCGTAGTACGATTTGTCCTCCTCTGCCATATAATCACCCGCAATATCAAGCATTCTCTCAACTGATATATCCTTTGGCTGACCGTTCTCCAAAGCCTCTGATACGGCGCTGCTATGCTCCATAAATGTTGTAATGCCTTTCTTTACATAGCTTACAGCATATTCATCCGAGAGAGAATAATCAAAATTTCCAGCCTTTTTAGACTTATATGCAGAGTAAAGATTTTTTAATGTAAGCTCCTTGCCCTCACTGATAACCCGTCCGATAACGTTTCCATCATTTTTGCTAATCATATTCATAATTCTATAAAATTCGATATAATCCGCTTTTTCCTCCGGTGTTACCTCTCCCTTTTTCTCAAGGTTCCAAAGGAATTTACCCATATTTTCTTCGTCTTTTCCAATTTCTTCATTGATTCTTTCAAGACTTTGGTTCACATCCCTGATATTATCCTCCAATGGATTTATGCCATTTTTAATAAGATGTAACACTGTCTTTGGTGTCATATTTTTAACAAGGTAATCAAGCTCTGCTGCTATTTCTCTAATGCCAATCACATTCTCCTGTGTAATCTCCATTGAGTTGTAGCCTAAGATTCTCACAGCACGCTGGTTTGCACCATTTACCTCCATGCCAAGCTCCGAAATCAGGCTGTCCACATTTGAAAATGCCTTTGAATACGAATCCCCAAGGTCATATCTTACCTCTGTACTAAGGGTTTCGTAAGAAATCATAGCTGCTTCATACTGATTCTTAAGTGCTGTTCCCTCCGTATAAATCCCATTCATTGTAAACGAAATTTCCTGTGTATGTACCTTGCAGATTATTCCCTGTGGAAGACTGCTAAGTGAATTCATTTGCTGTATAACATTGGCAAACAGCTGGGTATTTGCAGCATTTGCATCAACATCTGCGTTTTTCATCATCATATCAAGAAGCTGATTTCTTTCATTGACAATATCCTCTGTCATCTGTGAAATTTCCGCATAATTGATATCAACGCCCAGTCTCTTAAGATTAAATACTGAGGAAGTTGTCATTACGATTCTTGCCTCGAATATAACCTGCTTAAATTCCACAACCTTCAGTTCAGAGACGCTTGTATTTACCATTGCTGACTTGGCTGCTTCCTGTGCATTTTTGAGGTTTGCTGCATTCAATGTAAGATTGTTGGCTGCCACATATTCGATATCCTCATCCGTAGCATTTTTAATAGTATCAATAACCTCATATACATCATCAGCATTTACATACCTGTCTGTAATATACGCATTCTTACTGCTCTGACCTGCGTACAGGGAGTATGAAATATTCTTTGATAATGTGGCAAGGGTAGCTTCATCGCCTGCCTTCAGCTCATCAATCTGATTAAGCTCAGCAAGACGGGTCATATTCTTTGAATTAACCTGGACGCCTCTTGACACAAGCCACATAGCATTCTCAATATTTTCCTTACTAAGCTCAAAGCCTTCTTTCTCAAGCTTTTCGCTGACAGCTTCCTTAACGGCAGGGTCATCAATATTTTTCACATCCTTTTTTGCCGCGCTGTGAATCGACATATAAACATTGTCCACAGTTGGCTCAAGGTTATTCTTCAACATATATTCCTTTGTGTCATCACTAAATTTTGTCAGGTCACTGCTCTTTGCCACAGCCTCTGCCAT